>JBILIO010000099.1:0-6922 GCA_044349915.1 Sphingobacteriales bacterium
TGGGTTCTGGAAAGGCCTAATCGAGATTGCTTTCAAAAACCAATATCCAAATAGATTCCCTCACTAAATCTTTAAACGACCCACTGGTGCCGGATAGTATCCTTTTAAAAACAAAGAAAAAGGCCATACAATCTAAAATTAAATACAGCGCTAAGGATTCTATCGTTTATAACTTAAAAAAAAATGAAGTTTATTTATACAATGGCGCCGAAGTTTATTACGAAGACATTATTTTAAAAGCAGCTTTCATAAAAATTGATCAAAAAAATAAAGTGGTTTTTGCTAATGGTCTGCTAGATTCTACTGGTGTACTTAAGGGTAAACCTGTTTTTACTGAAGGGACGCAAACATACGATGCGCAAGAGTTAGCCTATAATTTCGAAACCAAAAAAGGTAAAATAAAAGAAGTAATTACTACCGAAGGCGAAGGTTATTTGCATGCCAACGAAGTAAAGAAAAATGAATTCGATGAGGTATTTATTCGTAATGGAAAATACACTACGTGTAATCAAGCGCATCCACATTTTTATATTGCCTTAACTAAAGCCAAAAACACATCCGACAAAACGGTTTCGGGTCCGGCCTATTTAGTGGTGGAAGATGTACCCTTACCATTAGCCGTTCCGTTTGGCTTCTTTCCAAGGTTTAAAGGAGGCTCGTCTGGTGTAGTCATACCAGAAATTGGAGAAGATCGCGCCTTGGGCTTCTTTTTACGTAATGGTGGCTATTATTTTGCTATTAACGAGAAAGTGGATTTATCAATCAAAGGAGATATTTATTCAAAAGGAAGTTATGGATTTAGTGGGGTTACACGGTATAACAATCGTTACCAATACAACGGGGCATTGGCTGCCGGTTTTACCAATCGAAAAATTGGAGAACCAGAAACTGCCGAATATGCTTTAAGTCAAGATTTTTATATCCGTTGGACACACAACCAAGATCCAAAAGCAGTGCCGGGTTCGAGGTTTAGTGCCGCTGTAAATATTGCTTCAAGAAATAATTACCGAAACAATATTACCCCCAACATTCAATCCATTACGCAGAATAATTTATCTTCTTCTGTGAGTTATGCTAAAACCTGGGAGGGCACGCCATTCAGTATGTCTAGCTCTTTAACGCATAATCAAAACTTACAAACCGGTCAGCTTAGTTTAGGTTTGCCGCGCGTTAACTTTAGCATGTCTCGTATCAATCCTTTTGATTCTAAAAATAGGGTAGGTCCGCAAAAATGGTATCATAAAATTGGCATGAACTATACCCTCGATTTAGAGAATAGAATAGACACCTATGATAGTTTATTGTTTACAAGTTTAGCCAGCAATCAAATTCAAAATGGCATGCGTCATACTTTGCCAATTTCTACTTCTTTTAATGTATTAAAATACTTTACCCTCAGTCCATATTTAAATTACAACGAACGCTGGTATTTTAATTCTATAGAAAAAACTTGGGACGGTGCTAAAGTAATAAACGATACCATAGCTGGTTTCAAACAAGCTAGAGATTATAGTTTGGGCTTTTCTCTTACTACCAGGGTTTACGGTATGTTCAATGTAAATGCTTTAGGTATTTCGGCTATTAGACATGTATTCACACCCGTAATTTCTTATTCCTTTAGACCAGATTTTAGCGCTGAAAGTTTTGGCTATTATAAAAATGTTCAAACCGATACCAGTGGAAAATTAACGCCCTATTCTATTTTTCAAAATGGAATTTATGGTTCACCGGGTGCAGGAAAATCGAGTTTGCTTTCTTTTTCTTTTGATAATAATTTAGAGATGAAAACTAGTAAAGCGGTAGACACTGGCTTGCTTCTTAAAAAAGTAAAATTATTTGAAAGTTTGCGTTTAACTGGAAATTATAATTTAGCTGCAGACTCGCTCAAACTCTCTGTAATTAATATTGCTGGGCGTACTTTAATATTTGAAAAAGTAAATATTGATTTAAACGCTGCTTACGATATTTATGCTTTACAAGCTGATAAATTCGGGAATGATAGGCGCATCAACCAAACCCAATTTCAACAAGATAAAAAACTGGCTCGATTAGTTGCTGCTACCCTGTCATTAAGTACCAACTTAAATCCATCGGCCTTTAAAAAAGCAACTAATAACGAACAATCTGTGAAAATAAAAAATCAATTAGATAGAATGGATAATGATTTATTAAACAGAAATACGGTATACTATGTAGATTGGACTATACCTTGGAATATCGCTATTAATTATTTATTAAGTTACTCAAAGCCATTAAATACGCCATTTACAAGTAATGCCTTAAATGTTAATGGCGATGTAAGTTTAACCAAAAAATGGAAAGTAGGATTTTCTTCGGGTTATGATTTTTATGCAAAAGATATTACGCTTACCTCTTTAAATATTATCAGAGATTTACATTGCTGGGATTTGACCGTTAATTGGATTCCTTTTGGAACTTATCAAAGATACAGCGTGTTACTAAAAGTAAGATCTTCTGTTTTGCAAGATTTAAAACTCACCAAACGAAGAGAATTTTACGAAAGAGATTAGCGATTAAAAACCTTTTTCAAAATGGCAGAAACCCTTGCTGCAGGGTTCTTCCTGATTTGCAACTCTTCTTCGGCAACTACAATAAAGATACCATCTATTGCTTTTTGAGTAGCATATTCGCTTAGGTTCGGATTCATTTTTTCTACCATTGGAATTTTATTATAAGCCACCACTAATTGTTCCCAATATTTGGTTGCACTTACTTTATGTAAAGAATTTTCTACAATCGGTTTGAATTTTTCAAGCAATAATGCTTGTGTATTTTGCTTTAAATATTGTGTGGCAGCATCATCTTTTCCATTCAAAATACTTAAACCATCTGCAATGCTCATGCCTTTAACAGCGTTTACAAATATAGGAGCTGCTTCTTTTGCAGCATCTTCGGCAGCCCTATTTAAGCTCAATAAAAAATCGTTTACTAATTTTTCTTGACCAAAACTCCTGAGCATTTGCTCCATTTTTTTAGCTTCGCTCGGGAAGGGAATATAAAGTTTCGGATTTTTATAATACCCATCAACTGCAGCAGCAGCTTTACTTGCATTATTACTACCTACCGTTAGGGCTTCTCTTAATCCCTCAATAATTTCGTCCTGACTCAAGGGATTATTACCAGCGTTAACTTGTTTAACAATGCTTTGTCCTTGTTTTTTCAGTTTATTATAGTCAATTTGTGCTACCGAAAATTGTGCAGCAAATAAAATGATGGCTAAGAAATAATATTTTTTCATTTTGTTTTTTTTGATGGTTTACAATTTTAATAATTTTCTTTTGATAAAAACGATACAATTAACAAGATGTTTGCAGAAATAATTACCATTGGCGACGAATTACTCATAGGCCAAGTTGTCGATACCAATTCGGCTTGGATGGCTCAAAAACTGAATGCCATTGGCATTCGGGTAAAACAAATTACTTCTGTTTCGGATAATGCAGCACATATTTATAAAGCACTTACCGAAGCTAAAGAACGAGCAGAAGTAGTATTTATTACGGGCGGATTAGGCCCAACCAAAGATGATATTACTAAAAGTGTATTGCTTGATTTTTTTGGCGGCGAATTAGAGATTAATGAACAAGCGCTTAAAAATATACATGCCATCTTTGCAAGGTATAATAAACCAGTTTTGCCCGCAAACCACCAGCAGGCAGCAGTTCCATCTTCTTGCGAAATTATTTTAAACTTACAGGGAACAGCGCCAGGAATGTATTTCTTTCAAAACAATTGTCATTATTTTTCGATGCCAGGTGTACCTTTTGAAATGATAGACATGATGGAAAATAGCATTATTCCAAAATTAAGTCAAACCCTAAAATTACCTTTTGTTTTACACGAAACTATTTTAACGGCAGGCATAGGAGAGTCTTTTATAGCAGATTTAATTGCCCAAGAAGAAGCACAATTGCCAGCACATATTCAATTGGCCTATCTTCCTAAATTAGGACAAGTTCGTTTAAGACTCAGCGCACATGGAAATAATCGCAGTCAACTTCAAGAAGAATTAAACTTTCATAAAACTGCGATTGCAGCTAAATTAGTAGATAATGTGGTAGCCTTAACGGATATCAACATAGAAGAAGTTATTTTACAAATGTTAGCAGCTCAAAATAGCACCTTAGCTACCGCCGAAAGTTGCACCGGTGGTTATATTGGACATTTACTTACCGCAATTCCTGGTTCATCTAAATCCTATTTAGGCGGAGGAATTACTTATTCATACGGTTTAAAAGAAAGCGTGTTAGGCGTTAAATCAGACACTTTAAACCAAACTGGTGCAGTAAGTGAGGAAACAGTAACAGAAATGGTTTTAGGGGCCCTAAAAGCCTTTAATTCTGATTATGCCATTGCCTGTTCTGGTATAGCTGGGCCCGATGGTGGTACACCCGATAAACCCGTTGGAACGGTATGGATTGCCGTTGCAAGTAAGAATAAGGTGGTCGCCAAAAAGTTTTTATTTGGTAATAAAAGAATGCAAAACATTGAAAGAACGGCAGTTAGTGCACTTTACATGCTTTATAGACTCCTCAAAGAGAATTAAAATTGAAGGATAAGCGAAATTCGATTATTTTTGTGCGTTGAAATAAATATTTATTGAAATAAGAATTATGGCTCAATACGAATTACTACTTCCAAAAATGGGTGAAAGTGTTGCCGAAGCAACCATCATTAAATGGGTGAAAGCTGCTGGCGATGCAATTGATGCAGATGAATCTGTATTAGAAATTGCAACCGATAAAGTTGATTCGGAAGTACCTTCACCAGTTGCAGGAACTTTGGTAAAAACCTTGTTTAATGAAGGTGATGTAGTAAAAGTGGGTGCCGTAATTGCAATCATTGAAACCGAAGCGGGCGCTGTTGCTGCCGCACCTGTAGTGCAAACGCCAGTTGCTGTGCCATCTGCCATACCTGGAATTGACTTAACCGAATTAAAATCAGAAAGTCCAAGAATTTCAAATGCAGAAAACAGATTTTATTCTCCATTAGTTAAAAGTATTGCGGCTAGCGAAGGATTAGCTCAACATGAATTAGATAGCATAGCAGGATCGGGTAACGATGGTCGTGTAACCAAAAACGATATATTAAATTATTTAAGTAACAGAAAAGCTGGAACACCGCAAACGGCTCCAACACCTGCTGTGGCAGCAGCTCCAGCTCCAGTTGCAGCAGTTCAAGCTGCGCCAACAACTGCAAGTGTTTCTGAAATAAAAATCAATACACCAAATGTAACTGTTCAAGCAGGCGACGAAGTAATAGAAATGGATCGCATGAGAAAACTCATTGCAGATCATATGGTCATGAGTAAACATGTTTCTCCTCATGTTACTTCATTTGTAGAAGCCGATGTAACCAACATTGTTAGATGGAGAGAAAGAATTAAAAAAGATTTCGAGAAAAAAGAAGGAGAGAAAATTACTTTTACGCCAATTTTTATTGAGGCATTAGTTAAAACAATCAAAGATTTTCCAATGATCAATGTTTCTTTAAATGGAACACAAATTATCAAAAGAAAAAATATCAATATCGGAATGGCAGCTGCATTGCCTTCTGGAAATTTAATTGTGCCAGTTATTAAAAATGCAGATCAAATGAATTTAGTTGGCATCACTAAAGTGGTGAACGATTTAGCTAATCGTGCAAGAAATAATAAATTAACACCAGATGAAATTTCGGGCGGAACCTATACTTTAACCAATGTGGGTTCTTTCGGAAATGTAATGGGAACGCCTATTATCAATCAACCTCAAGTAGCTATTATGGCAGTGGGTGCGATTAGAAAAATGCCAGCAGTAATAGAAACGCCAGATGGAGATATGATTGCCATCAGACATAAAATGTACTTATCTCATTCTTACGATCACCGAATTGTAGATGGTGCATTAGGTGGTCAATTTGTTCGTCGTTTTGCAGATTACTTAGAAGCTTTCGACGCTAATCGAATTTTATAAAAAGCCTTTAATTTACCTCAGAACTAACTGAACCGTATTTCTACTTCTTTGTTCAATTAAGACTTCTTTGTTTTGAGTGATTTCGTCTATGCTTGCTTGGTTATAATGTCTCAAAGTAACTAAGGAAAGCGATTCGTTGTAATAAACTTTAAAATCTGGTTTTAATACGGCAATAATTTTATTTAGTTTTTCTTCGTGATAATCAAAACAACAAGTCCAGGTCATAGCAGAGTTTTGCATGGTATTAATTTTGATGTTTGCTTTTGCAAAATGCCCTAAAATGGTACTTAAGTTTTGTTCAGAAATAAAAGAGAAATCCCTACTCGAAATACTCATTAAAACTTGCTCTTTTTTTACAATAATGGTAGGAATGGAGTAAGTCATTTTTTCAAATTGTCCAATATGTGTGCCCGTTCCGGCATGATCCAAAAATGGTTTTACAAATAATGGAATGAGCTTATTTTGTAAGGGTTTTATCGTTTTAGGGTGAATAACAGTTGCGCCATAATAAGTCATTTCTAATGCTTCTGCATAGGGGAGGCGTTCAAATTTTTCGGTATGCGGAAATAATTTTGGATCGGCATTTAATACGCCATCAACATCTTTCCAAATGGTAACCGATGTGGCATTTAAACAGGCTGCAAAAATGGCTGCAGAATAATCGGAACCTTCGCGACCTAAAGTAGTCGTAAAATTTTCGGATGTACCGCCAATAAATCCTTGCGTAACAATCATTTTTTCGGACAATAATTTCGGAAAATCATGTTGAATTAATGCGCTAGTTTCTTCCCAATTTACTGTTCCTTCTTGGTAATTATTATCTGTTTGAATATAACTTCTAGCATCTACCCAAATGCAAGGTAATCCAGTGTAATTAAGGTATGCAGCAATAATTTTAGTAGATAATATTTCGCCTAGCGATACAATTTGGTCGTATATAAATGCGG
>JBILIO010000100.1:0-6882 GCA_044349915.1 Sphingobacteriales bacterium
CGATATACATATTATTACCAGGTGCGCCGTTGGTCGCTTTAAATCTAAATATGGCATTGTCTTCGTTTGTGTATGCCGATAAGCTGATACTATCTTGACGCCATTGCGCAGTGCTAGTAGGAATAAATTGACTTGTTGCAGTTGGCGCAGTGGCTAACGTTGCGCCAGATTTAGTATATAAATTCGAGAAGGTAACACCGCAATTTCTAGAAGCACCAACATTTAATTCATCGGTACTTAATGTTGTTCTCCTCGCATAAGCTACTTTAAACTTCATAACAGGATTTGTAGTTCCTTTTAAATTTAATGCGGGTAGTATAAATGAATTAACTTGACCATCTGTAACACCGTAAAATTTCATCGCTAAAGCGCTAGGACTGTTATATCCAGTATTGGTTACGCGTTCCCATTTTTTAATATTGTTTGGTTTATTGTAAATAATAGTATCTACAATGGCAGCATCTTCCATGTTAATTTCAAATGGTGCACCAACCTTAGATACAGTTTCAAATACTTTTAAAAATCCGGGTTTTAAAACACTATCTGATCCGGATGCATTACTTACTTTTAAAGAAACATTAAATTGACCACCGTTAGCATAAACAACGGTAGGGTTTTGTAAATTGGAAGTAGCTGGATTTCCACCTTCAAAAGTCCATTCCCAAGCACTTACATCACCTCTGTAGCTACCGTCTTTATACTGAACAGTAATACCGGTACATACTTCTTGGTTTCTAGCAAAATCGGCTTTCGCAATACATAATGGAGCAACATAACCATCGTTAGTTCCTGTAGCAATTAGATTTGCTGGTGTCCATAAATTATTTCTTCCATTGGTAGTAGAATTAATTGTTGCTTGTATCCTTACATTTTGACCCACACTAAACATATTTTGACAACTACCATCGGTATAGTCCATGTAATTTTCAGTCATTTCAATCACATTTCCACTAACACAAGTGGAAACTCTATTCACTGGACAGCCACTGTTTGCGCCATTATGAGGTGGCGTATCATTTACTAAATCGCTACCACAAGTTGCATCACCCCAAATATGTCTAAGGTTAAATGAATGTCCCATTTCGTGACTTAAGGTTCTTCCATAATTACTATAAGCAGTGGTATTTCCACAAACAGTAGATTTTAACAAGACACCATCTGTTGAATTTGCCCCACCTGGAAATTGAGAACGACCCAAAACAACTCCTCCTGCTGGTGTTCCAGCCGATGGCGTAATGGTTTCTACTACCCAAACATTAAAATATTTATTATTTGGCCATGCACTCAAAGCCTTAATAGGATTATCTGCATTAAAAGTTTGATCGGTTTGGAAGCGAACAATACCATCGGTACAATTACCATTTGGATCTATTTTAGCCAACCTAAATTCTATCTGACAATCTGCTGCAATACCTTTGTATATTGGGTTTGTGCTTGCAGTATCGGCATTTAATCTTCTGAAATCTTTGTTTAAAATTTCTACTTGTTCTAGAATTCTTTCTTTAGAAACATTTTCCGAACCGCCA
Organism: Sphingobacteriales bacterium; assembly: GCA_044349915.1. Lineage (GTDB taxonomy): Bacteria > Bacteroidota > Bacteroidia > Sphingobacteriales > Sphingobacteriaceae > CAIKLP01. The sequence goes on from JBILIO010000100.1 coordinate 1,527, forward strand.
TTGTGAAATACATGAAATACAATTGGAATAATTTTAACCGCCGATTTATTTCCGAATGATTTTGAACCATTCAAGTAGGCTTGCGTTTCTTTTTCTAATTCCGCTTGATTGATCACAAACTGTGGATCTTGCTTAGATACCGTTTCGGTATATTCATGCGTTGAACATTTTATAATCGTCTGAGATTTCGCATTTAATGCCATTACAAGCACAAGGCTTGCTGTTAAGGTAAATTTATTTTTCATATATATATTAGGGTAATAAAGCTTCATTCGTAATGTCTTTTTTCTTTCTAAAATTTACTTTAGACTCTTTGCCTTTTAATAATCTTTCAATATTTTTTTGATGTGTGATCATGACTAACACACTCACCACAATGGCAAATAATATTTGAGTTCGCGTAGCGGTTTCGTTAAAAAATAAAATGATAATGAGCGGATAGGAAAAACTACCTATCATCGAACTTAAAGAAACATAGCGTGTAATCATTAACATAATGATAAAAACTATAGACGCTAAGGCCGATGCTGCCGGATGAACGGCTAATATCATACCAAACAAGGTTGCGATGCCTTTACCGCCTCTAAAACCAGCAAATACGGGAAATATATGACCTACAATTGCGGTTAAACCTAACACTAATTGGAAATTGGCAAATTGAACCGTTCCTGGTGAATATTTTCCAACAAAATAAACCAAATTAGTAGCGGTAAAGCCTTTTAAAATATCGATTATTAAAACTGGAATACCAGCCTTTTTACCAAGTATGCGGAAAGTATTGGTTGCACCGGCGTTACCACTTCCATATTCTCTTACATCAATTCCATACATTGCTTTACCCAACCAAATTGCAGTAGGTATAGACCCATACAAATAGGAAAGTATTAAAGCGGTTGAAGTATAGATTGAAAGCATATCAAATTTGAATGATCAAATATATAAAATCTTTTAAAATGCCTTTAAACTCAAGTCTAAGGACTTAACTGAATGAGTTAAAGCACCTAAGGAAATATGGCTCACTCCACAAGCGGCGTATGCTTGTACATTTTCGATGGTAATTCCACCAGATGCCTCGGTTTCGTATTTACCGTCCACTAAATTAACGGCAGCTTTCATGTTTTCAAAAGTAAAATTATCAAACATAATGCGTTGGAATCCTCCAATGGCTAAGGCTTCTTTTACTTCTGCTAAAGTTCTAGTTTCTATTTCAATAGGTAAATTTAAACCAGTTTGTAAAAGGTATTGCTGCGCGTTCTCCAGCGCTTTGGTAATTCCGCCAGCATAATCTACATGATTATCTTTTATTAATATCATATCGAATAATCCAAATCGGTGATTAACCCCACCTCCAATTTTAACTGCTTCTTTTTCTAAAAAACGAAAGCCAGGTGTTGTTTTTCTGGTATCTAAAATTTGGGTTTGATAATCTTTAACGAGTGATACTGCATGAGCTGTAGTAGTTGCAATACCAGACATTCTTTGCATGGTATTTAACACCAATCTTTCTGCTTTTAAAATCGAATGTACGCTGCCTTTCACATGTAGCATTTCTTGCCCAACTTTTACCGTATCACCATCCTGATAGAATAGTTCGATTTGTAAATTAGGGTCTACTAATTCAAAAATTTTTAGTGCAATTTGAACACCAGCAATTATCCCATCTTCTTTCACTAACAATTTTGCTTGGCTTTGCGCGCCTTTTGGAATAGTCGATAAGGAAGTGTGATCACCTGTTCCAATATCTTCTGCAAGAGCAGCTGTTAGGAAGTGTGTTAATTGAGCAATAGAATAATTCATTGAATTGGCTTTTTGCCAAAGTTAAAAAATTAGCGCGAAGCTTGAGCTAAAAAACGCATTTCTTGGATATAATAGGCTCCTTCAAGCTCTTTTAGAATAAAGAAAATTCTAAAATTGCCATTCCTGGTATTTAAATTACCAATGGCAAATTTAGATGGGCCTCCATTTGCGTTGCTTTTATTAAATAATTGAAAAGATTGTACTTCGTATTTGTCAAAAAAGTCTTTTAAAACCATTTCGGCTTGGGCTTTGCTATACACGCCAGATAAGTCAAAAAGATTGATTTCTACTTTATTTCCAATGTATTTTGCAATAGTTTGTTGATCAGAATTGGCAAATCCTAAACTAATATCATCGGTGATATTGTTTTGCGCATTCACTTGATTAAAAGTGAAAAAACCCAATAAGATAAGGATCCAAAAACGCTTCATTAAAGATTAAATTAATTTTTTATACTAATAAATGTATAAAAACTGTGCCAATCAATGAATTGCTTTGTATTTTTGTTTATGAAAATGAAAAAAACAGTATTGATGATATTAGATGGCTGGGGATTGGGCTTACAATACCAAGCAGACGCCATTCAACATGCACAAACACCTTTTATCAATTCATTATATAGCAAATACCCTCATGCTAAGCTAGTTGCATCTGGAGAATCGGTAGGATTACCAGAAGGTCAAATGGGAAATTCGGAAGTTGGTCACTTAACTATTGGCTCTGGACGCATCATTTATCAAGAATTAGTAAAAATCAATAAAGCGGTAAAAGAAAAATCGCTTTGGGAAAACGAAACCTTAATAAATGCATTTGAATATGCCAAAAGCAATCATAAAAATGTACACTTTATAGGACTATTATCAGACGGAGGTGTACACTCGCATATCAATCACTTAATAGGCTTATGCGATATGGCTGCCGATTTTAAAATTGAAAATGTACTGATACATGCATTTTTAGACGGAAGAGATACCGATCCAAAAGCCGGAATCAATTATTTAAATGATTTACAAAAACACCTAGATGGCTCAAATGCCCATATTGCAAGCATTATTGGTCGTTTTTATGCAATGGACAGAGATAACAGATGGGAACGCGTAAAATTAGCCTATGATTTATTGGTCAATCAAATTGGTGAACAAACGAACAACTTTGCAAGTGCAGTTGAACATGCTTATAGCACAGGCATTACAGATGAATTCATTAAGCCAATTGTTTGTCAAGATGCCGATGGAAATGCCTACGCTCCAATAAGCGAAGGTGATGTGGTGATTAGTTTTAATTTTAGAACTGATAGAGCAAGAGAAATAACTTCGGTTTTAACGCAAAAAGATATGCATGAATACAATATGAATAAATTGCCATTGTATTATGTAACCATGACCACTTACGATGAATCATTTGAAAATATTAAAGTGGTTTTTGAAAAAGATAATTTGCGTAATACTTTAGGTGAAATAATTGAGCAGCAAAATTTAAAGCAAATTAGAATAGCCGAAACAGAAAAATATCCGCATGTCACTTTTTTCTTTTCTGGAGGAAGAGAACAAGAATTTATAGGCGAAAAAAGGATTATGGTGCCTTCTCCAAAAGTGGCAACCTACGATTTGCAACCAGAAATGAGTGCCAATGGCATAAAGGACGCTATTATAGCAGAATTAGCTAAAAAAGAAGCAGATTTTGTTTGTTTAAATTTTGCAAACCCAGACATGGTAGGCCATACAGGTGTTTTTGAAGCAGTTGTAAAAGCAGTTGAAACAGTCGATCAATGTGCTAAAGCAGTGGTCGAATCTGGTCTTAAAAACGGTTATTCATTTATCATTATTGCCGATCATGGTAATGCAGATTTTATGATCAATGCAGATGGATCGGTTAACACGGCACACTCAACTAACTTAGTTCCATGTATTATTATAGATGAGGAAGTAACAAAATTAAATGATGGCGGATTAGCAGATGTGGCACCAACTATTTTAGCCATGATGCATTTACCGCAACCAGCAGAAATGAATGGAATTAGTTTAATTGGCCATGATTAAAAAAATTATTTTCGGAATTGCGATTTTATTTACTGCAAATGCATGCCAACAAGCAAAAGTAGAGCCTAATGCAATGGCTTATTTCAGCCTGAAAGGCTTTATAGACGAGCAATTGAAGCAGATGCAAGGCACGCAAGTAAGCTATCGTAAAGTAGTAAAAGTAAATGATCAATTTGAGATAAAGAATATTGATAATTCAAATTTAGCGGAAGATTTAAAAGGTTTTTTAAGTTACGATATCAATAAGAAAGCTTGGAAAAATTCTTTTGCAAAGGATTCGGATGAAACCAATCAAACCGTTTATTATACCGCACTAGAAGAATATATTCCTGTAAAAAAATGTGCTATTATTTATGATGGCAATGCTATTAAAAAAATAAGACTTTTTGTACGCGTTGAAAACAACTTATTTACTAGTGTAAAAATAATTGACTTATTCCCTTCAAATACCTATTCATACTACCACTCACAGCAAGTAACTGGGCTAAAAAAGCAAGTGCTTTTTATCAAAACTATTCGTTAAATTAAAGGTAAAGCAGCTGCAATAGTTTGCACTGGTAATGCGCAATTATTGTTTTTACAAATGTAAATCCAATTTTCATTGGCTTTAAAACGATTCTCAAAAATAGCAAGGGTAGCTTTAGTTTCTGCACCAGCATAAATAATAAATGGATGGAAATTTTTTGCCATTTCATTTCTAAGTGCTGCGGCTTGAGGTCCAGTAACCACAAAAGTGCTTGGTTGATGAATAAAGTTTAGCAATAAACTTGCCCAATTGGAATAAGAAGATACACTTTTAATAGTTTGATGAAACATGCTTTGGAGGTTAATCTTAGCAATTGCGATATAAGATTCGTTACTTAAAAGTTCCCCTAATTTGAGCATGGCTTGCGCTAATACCGCATTACTAGAAGGAATCACATTATCAATTGTTTCAAATTTACGGGCAATTAATGGGGTATCGTTTGCAGCTGTATAATAAAACATCTGCGTGTCTTGGTCTTGAAATTGTGTGATGCAAATGTGGGTGATTTGTTCGGCAGCGCTTAACCATTTTTCATCGAAAGTAATTTCGTAAAGGGAAATAAATGCATCGATTGTTAAAGCATAATCATCTAAAAATCCAGGAATTTTAGCGCTTTTATTTTGGTAAGAACGATATAATGTATGTTGATCAAATAAGTTTTGGTAGATAAAATCACCGGTTGCTACTGCCGTTTTAAAATACTTCATATCATCAAAAGCTAAATAGGCATCGGCTAAAGCCTTTATCATTAAGGCGTTCCAGGAGGTTAGCTGTTTATCATCTAAAGCTGGTTTAATTCTCTGTTTACGATAATTCAATAATTGAGTTTTCAGCAAATTGATTTTTTTGGATAATGCTTCCACGCTTAGGTTAAAAGATTCAGCGATATGCTCATTAGGTATTTTTCGATGTAGAATATTTATATCTTCTTCCCAATTTCCGTTTTCGGTAATTTCAAAATAACTACAAAATAATGCGGCATCATTACCTAAAA
>JBILIO010000101.1:0-6792 GCA_044349915.1 Sphingobacteriales bacterium
AAAGCGTTTAAACTGCGTTAAATTAAGAAAAAATCAAATTTATTACCTTTATACTCGATAAAAAAAGTATAATTGTTATCATAACCCTTTAAATAAGATGTTTAAATCGAGCAAACAACGAATTTTAATTTTAGCACCACATACCGACGATGGCGAATTAGGCTGCGGAGGTGCCATTAACAAATTCATCGAAGAAGGCCACGAAGTTTATTATGCCGCATTTTCGGCTTGCGAAATTTCGGTACCCAAACATTTACCTTCTAACATTTTAATTGAAGAAGTAAAAAAAGCAACGCAAGTTTTAGGGATACAGCCCGAAAATTTATTGTTATATAATTACGAAGTGCGCACTTTTAGTTATAACCGCCAAGCTATTTTGCAAGATTTAATTGATTTGAAAAATAAAATCAATCCACATTTGGTGTTTATGCCAAGTTTAACCGATTTGCATCAAGACCACGGCACCATTGCTCAAGAGGCTTTGCGTGCTTTTAAAACCACCTCTATTTTATCTTACGAATTACCTTGGAATAATTTAAGTTTCAATACCACTTGTTTTATTTCCTTATCTGAAAAAAATATCAGCAGTAAAGTAGCTGCTCTGGCGCAATACGAAAGTCAACAACATAGGCCTTATGCCAACGACGAATTTATTCGTGGACTTGCTAGAACAAGAGGTGTGCAAATTTCTGATCATTATGCCGAAGTCTTTGAAGTAGTTCGATGGATAATAGCCTAACAAATAACATAAATGTACTCATGACTGGTGCCGGAGCGCCAGGTGCAGCAGGTATTATAGCTTGTTTACATGCCGATCCCATTATTTCATTGACCGTAGCCGATGCCAACGAACATGCTGTTGGAAGATATTTGAACGAGCGGTTTTATCAAATCCCTGCTGCTTCAGCAGCTGATTTTATTGAAAAAAATTTAGCACTCTGTGTTAAAGAAAACATTCAAGTAATTATGCCATTGGTTACGCGCGAATTATTTGTCTTTGCTGCCAATATCGAAAAATTTAATCAACTAGGAATTTGTGTTTTATTATCAGATAGCGAAGCCTTGCATATTGCAAATAATAAAAGTGAATTGTTACAATTCTTACAAACAAAAGGAATTGCCACACCCGATTTTAGGGTGGTAAATTCTTTAGCAGCTTTTAAAAATGCTTTAAGCGATTTAGGTTATCCTGCCAAAACAGTTTGCTTCAAACCATCTGTTGCGAATGGTTCTAGGGGTTTTAGAATACTTTCTTCACAACAAAATGATTTTGATTTATTGTTCAATCAAAAACCCAATAGCACCTATATTTCTTTCGAAAAAATAATTGAAATATATACGCAATACGAAAAAGATTTCCCCGAATTATTGGTTTCGGAATATTTACCAGGCGAAGAGTATTCTGTAGATTGCTTAGCTAATCAAGGAGAGTGTATTATTGCTTTACCTCGTTTGCGCAGCATCATGAGAGAAGGTATTAGCATTGCGGGTGTCTTTGAACAACATCAAGAAATCATTGCTTATTGTCAGCAAATTATTTCAGCTATCAAATTACATGGTAATATTGGTATTCAAGTAAAAAGAGCCGACGACGGCAGTTTTAAAATATTAGAAATCAATCCTAGGGTGCAAGGCACCATTGTGGCAGCCATGGGAGCAGGCGTTAATTTGCCGCTCTTAGCGGTAAAACAAGCTATGCAAATGCCTATTGAGCCAGCAGCTATTCCAATTAAATGGGGTACACGATTTATTCGTTATTACCAAGAAGTATATTATTAAGATGAGGGATAAAAGTTATAAAGCCTTAGTACTCGATTTAGATAATACCATTTATCCCGAAAAAGATTATTTATTTCAGGTTTATTATTTAATTGGAGAGTTTGTTGAATTCCAAGAAGGAGTTCCGCACGATCAAGTGACAAAATTTTTAGTAGATGAATTTATGGCTAAAGGTCGCGATCGTATTTTTGATAAAATGATTGCACATTTTAGTTTGCCCGAAACTTACCTCGAAAATTGTTTTCGTTTATTAAGAACCGCTAAATTGCCTTTACCTTTGTTAATTTTTGAGGATATGTTGATTCGCCTACAAGAAGCATCTGAAGCGGGTTTGCAGCTTTTTGTATTAACTAATGGAAATCCAGCACAGCAATTAAATAAAATCAAACACCTCGAATGGCATGGTTTAGATCAACATATCAAATGTTATTTTTGTAATGAAATTGCGCCTAAACCAGCACCCGATGCCATGTTAAAATTATTAGCCGACCATCAATTGGCTCCATCAGAAGTATTGTTTTTAGGAGATGCAAATATCGACGAAGACTGCGCAAAGGCAGCAGGCGTTGATTTTGAGCGTGTCAATTTTGTAGATGTTATACGATAAAAAAATAATTATTCCTTTACCACTGCGCCAGTTCCATACAGTTGACCTAAATATTTTCTAGAAGGAGAAACAGGCATTGGGCCTAAACCTAATCTATCCCACATGTCATCTACTTGATCAATTACTTCTTGCGTATTGGCTAAAATATTTGGCCAATCACGGGTAAAACCATCAAATTCTTTGGTTTTTTTAGTACCATCAAAGGCAATGTGCGAAGGCTCTTGCTGGCTATCAACGCTAATCACAAAAGCATCTCTTTTTGGATCTACATTGTTAGAGAATCGCCAAACTGCATCCGCTATATCCGAAATATCAATCGTGTGTTCTAAGAAAATAATAATTTTTACCAGCTTAAAATCTGCTAATTCAAAAAGGGCTTTACTCAATTCGGCCACTTGTCCTTTTTTGTTTTTTTCGATGGCAATAAATACCAAGGAAATATTTTCTTTTAATAAGGAATCGTTAATGTCTTTGATAGCAGGAAATTCAGCAAATATTTTTTCTTTCGCAATGCCATTTTTATTTTCAAAATTTGGCATAGCATTTTCGAAGCGCATTTCTTCGGGTAATTTTTTGGTGGCGTCTATGCCCATCTTCCCGCCAAACGCTGCTTTCGAGCAGGAGTGGTCGAGCACATCCATTGGCCCACTGTTAAAAACAATATCTTGTTGCGGATCCACATTTTCGCTAATGTATTTGGCTACTGCTTTTTGATCGTGAATGTTAACTTCGCCATCTACCACAATCATCATTTTGGTAAACATCATTTGCCCAGCACCCCACATCGAGTTCATTACTTTTAAGGCTTGTCCTGCATAATCTTTTTTGATTTTGATAATCACTAAATTATGAAACACCCCTTCCATTGGTAAAACCATGTCTATAATTTCTGGCACCATGGTCATTTTAATAGGCGCTAAAAATATTCTTTCGGTGGCTTTGCCAATCCAAGCATCTTCTTGAGGCGGAATGCCTACAATGGTGGTAGGGTATACTGCATTTTTACGATGGGTGATACAAGTAATGTGAAATTGAGGATACCAATCGGCTAAAGAATAATAGCCTGTGTGGTCGCCAAAGGGACCTTCCCAGATGAAATCTTCGCTTGGGTCGATATAACCTTCAATAATAATATCGGCATCGGCAGGCACTTGCAAATCTTGTGTAATGCATTGTACCAATTCTACTCTTTTCTTTCTTAAAAAACCTGCTAAAATATATTCATCAACGCCATCTGGTAATGGTGCAGTTGCGGCATAAGTATAAATAGGGTCGCCACCTAAAGCAACAGCAACGGGCATTTTTTGACCTAATTTTTTGTACTCGTTGAAATGGCGCGCTGATACTTTGTGTTTATGCCAATGCATTCCCGTTAAAGTGGGGCCGAACACTTGCATGCGGTACATGCCAACATTTCTAATGTTTGTATGTGGATCTTTGGTATGAATAACAGGCAAGGTTACAAATGGGCCGCCATCTTCTGGCCAACAAGTAAGCACCGGAAATTTAGTAATGTCGGGTTCGTTTTGAATCACTTCTTGGCAGGCGCCGCGTCCCGAAATTGTTTTGGGCATCCAAGAAGAAATTTGACCCAATTTTGGAATCATTTTTAATTTATCCATGATGGAATCTTTTGGACCCGTAATCATTTTAAACATGGATTCAATTTCTTGAGTTATTTCGTCCATGTTATTAACCCCTAAGGCCATACACATGCGCTTATAATTACCCATAGAATTAATGAGCAAAGGGAATTCGGTGCCTGTATTTTCGAATAAAAGGGCAGGGCCATATTGTTTCGAAATACGGTCGGTTATTTCGGTGATGATTAATTTTGGATCGACAAATTCTTTGATGCGAACTAATTCGCCTTCTTTTTCGAGTGCTGCAATAAAATCTTGCAAGTTTTTATAAGCCATTTTGGTTATTTAGGATATTGACAATTAAGCTGGTTAATTGTTTCGCAAAAATAACAAAATATTAGCCTATTAAAACCTCGAACCAATAGTTACCGTAAAAGATTTAATGGTATTGTTACTGTTCACCACTGGATTGTCTAGGTTGGCTGCAAAATAAGGGTAAAACGCAGATTTATAGCTGGTTTGAACAAATGCAAAATCCACATAGGCATCGCCAATTCTATAACCTAAGCCAGCGGTAATGCTTTTTTTACTTTGGTCAATTGCGGAAGATTTATAGGCATCGCCATAATGTGCATAGCCTGCACGCAAGGTAATGGCATCTAATTTTGTCTCTCCGCCTAAGCGTAAATTATAGGTATTTTGTTGAAAAGTGTTTTGAATGCGACTGTTGTTATCGGGCCCAAAATCTTCGTTACCACTTACAGCATCTAATCGCATGGCACTGTAATTTAATTGTTCTAGATCTATACTAATTAAAGCTGTTTTGCCAAAAAATAAAGCTGTACCATAATTGATGCGCATAGGGGTTGCCAGTTTATAATCGAATAAATATTCGAGTGGGGTAAAGCTTTGCATTACTCCATTTTTAACAGAACTTAAATCGCTGGTAAAATTTTCGTTGAAGGTATAATAGTTTGGCGTTTGTAAACTTAATCCAAATCTAATTAAATCGATGGGTCTGTAAATGGCGCCCAGCTTAAAGTTGAGGCTGCTACCTGTTACAAATAAAGATTCTTTTAATTTAATTTCTGACACATTATAGTTGGGGTCAACAATATTACTTTCTTTAAAAGTACTTTGTTTACTGTATTCGATAGAACCTAAACCAATGCTTGCACCTAAGTAAAGTTTGTTCGAGTAATTGCCCCCAAAAGAAATATTTACTTGGTCTTCGTAACCACCACTTTTTGAACTTTGCATTTGAGTGGCAGCATTATTGGCTATCGGTATATATTTATTTATGGTAGTATCAAAATTAATCATATAACCATACCAAGCCATATCGAAAATGCTATTGATATTGGTGTCGGGTAAACCAGATGCACCATAGTATTCATTAGCACCTGCGGCTAAATAAGAACTAAAAGTACTTTGGTTATTTACGCCAGAAAAATAGCTGTTTTCTTTAAAAGAATTGGTTCTGTTATTGCTCAATCCAAAGTGAAAACTTACCCATCCATTGCTCACCTCTCTGCCCGTATAATCTTGATTCATTTGTGTTAATACGAAACCAAAATTTCCTAAATTAAAATTGGTATGGTTGTTCGAATTTAATTTACCGAAAACATTATTTTCTAAATTATTGAAACGCAATGTTGGTGAAACACTGTAATCGTTGCTTCTGTAAAAGCCTAATCCTGCTGGGTTTCCGCTAATACTAGAGAGGTCTGCACCCAATGCGGTTTGTGCGCCGCCCATTCCTAAAATTCGGGCTGTACCATTTATGGTGCTATTGCTAAAACGAAAAGCATCTTCCACATATTGAGCTTGAGCGAAAGAAAAACTAAGTGTTACTAAAGCAGCAACTAAAATATTTTTTATCATCTGAATAAATTTAAATTCAATTTATTTATCGTGGTCTGTTGCTTGATGGACTTGGTCTGCTACCGCCAGAGTTACCACCACCACTGTTTCCACCACCACCGTTGCTACTTCTGCTTGGTGCTGAGTATGTTCTTGGCGTGCTTGGTGCCGAATATTTTTTTGGTGTACTTGGCTCCGAATTATTACGCGGTGTAGGTGCAGAATAATTTCTTGTTGGCACCGGCTCTGCATTATTACGCGGTGTAGGTGCAGAATAATTTCTGATAGGAGTAGTGTTTGTTGGTTCGGTATTATAACGCGGAGTAGGCTCCGAGTAACTTCTTGGTGTTGGGTTTGTTGGCACCGGCTCTGCATTATTACGCGGTGTTGGCGCAGCATAATTTCTGATAGGAGTGGTGTTAGTTGGTTCGTTATTATAACGCGGAGTAGGCTCCGAGTAGCTTCTTGGTGTTGGGTTTGTTGGCACTGGTTCTGCATTATTACGCGGTGTAGGTGCAGCATAATTTCTGATAGGAGTAGTGTTAGTTGGTTCGGTATTATAACGCGGAGTTGGCTCCGAGTAATTTCTAATTGGAGTAGTATTATTGCTTGGTGAAACCGCTGGCGAAGTTGAACGAGTAGGTGGAGTTGCCATGCGTACATTGGGAGTGCTGATATTGTTGTTTGTTAAAATGGGCATATTGCGATTGCTTTCTGCAATGCCAATATTTCCGCCGGTTCCAGTAGTTCTGCCACCAACACCAACGCTACCGCCTGTTCTAGGTCTTGGGGTATTAATAAACTTAGTTGTTTTAACACCACCATTATTTCCCCAATTATCACCATGTCCATAACCACCGTTATATCCACCATAATAATTATTGTAATAAGGATTGCCATAACCGTAGCCATATCCGTAATAAGGATTATAAAATCCACCCCAAGGATTAAAGAAAGGAT
>JBILIO010000102.1:0-6789 GCA_044349915.1 Sphingobacteriales bacterium
CTTCCGAAATTAATCCTTGAAGTTTATTTTTACTCACCACAGCCAAATGCGAAATTTTATAATCTTGCATAATAGCCAATGCCCTTGCAGTACTATCTGTAGGTTTTAAAATTGGAATATGTGCATTAACTATTTCGCTTGCTAACATGTATATTATTTTTTATTATTTATATACCTGTGTTAAAAATTCACTTAATAAAACATTAAATTCCTCTGGTCTTTCCATCATGGCTGCATGCCCACATTTATCAATAAAATGTAAAGTGGAGTTGGGTAGCAATTGATTGAATTCTTCTGCAACCGCTACGGGTGTTATGTTGTCTTGATTTCCCCAAATAAGTATAACTGGAATTTTTATCGCTGGAATTTCATTTCTAAGGTTATGTCGCATGGCAGATTTTGCCATCGAAAGTATTCTGATAACTTTAGAACGGTTATTCACCACTTCGAAAACTTCATCTACTAATTCTGTTGTTGCAAAAGCAGGATCGTAAAAAGTATAGGCAACTTTTTCTTTAATATATTCGTAATTTTCTCTTTTAGGATAAGATCCGCCCATACCTTCTTCGTATAAACCCGAACTACCCGTTAACATCATGGAATGAACAAATGTTGGATGTTTTAAAGTATAAACTAAGCCCACATGTCCACCTAATGAGTTACCTAAGACGGTAAACTGTTGTAGTTTTTTAAAAACTACGAATTTATGCACATGATTTGCCAAGGCTTCTACATTGGCATTCAGTAGCGGTAAATCGTAAATAGGCAGTAATGGAATTATCACTTTATAATGAGTGCTAAATTTATCAATTACATGCTGCCAATTACTCAATGCTCCAAATAAACCATGCAATAATAATAATGTAGGACCTTCTCCTTCTTCAACATAAGAAAATCCCTCTTCTACTTTTACGCTTAATGCCATAATATTAATTTACTCTCAGCTAAAATAATAAGAATATGTCTAAATACTATATTATTTTATTAACAGTATACAATTATAAAAATAAGCTGATTAGCTAATAAAATAAGCTATTTGAGGCCATTTTGCTGCAACCAATTTCGAATAATTAACAAGCCGTTTTCGGATAGTATAGACTCTGGATGAAATTGTAAACCCCAAATAGGTAAATCTTTATGCGCAAAAGACATGATTTCTTGCGCCGCGGTTTCTGCTGTTAAAAGTAAACATTCGGGTAAATTTGATAAAATCAAAGAATGATAGCGCATCACATTAAAGGGTAAAGGCATACCTTCATACATGGGCAATTGGGTATTTATTAATTGGCTGGTTTTACCATGCATGATATGTTCTGCGGGATTTAATTGAGCTCCGAAAAATTCACCCAATGCTTGATGCCCTAAACAAACGCCTAAAATTGGAACTTGCCCGTGATACTTTGCAATCAAATCCATTAACATGCCGGCATCTTTAGGTTTACCAGGGCCCGGAGAAATAACAATTGCATGGAAAGATAATTTAGCTATTTCCTCTAAAGTATATTCGTCATTTTTAACAACTATACAAGAGACGCCCAATTGCGCAAAATAATCGAGCAGGTTATAGGTAAACGAATCGTGGTTGTCAAATAATAAAATCAAAATAAATTAAATTTCGGCCATTACTTTTTTGACCATTTCGGCAATGGATTTTCCATCAGATTTTCCGGCTAATTGCTTGTTAGCCGCACCAATTACTTTACCCATATCTTTTGGATCTGTTACTTGTAAAGTTTGTATGATTTCTTTTATAGCAATAGCCAATTCTTCTGCAGATAATTGTTTAGGTAAAAAATCTTCGAGTACTGCAATTTCTTCTAATTCTATTTTCGCTAGATCGGCTCTGTTTTGTTGTTGGTAAATTTCAACCGCATCTTTTCTTTGTTTAATTTGCTTCTGTAAGGCTTTGGTTTCGGCTTCTTCAGACAATTCTACTTGTGCGCCTTTTTCTGTTTTAGCTAATAAAAGTGCTGCTTTTATTGCACGCAAACCCCTTAATCTTATTTCATTTTTTGCAAGCATGGCTTGCTTTATTTCTTGATCTACTGTTTGAATTAATGACATAATTTATTAATTTTTATGATTGACGAAAAATGGTGCCCGCATTTGCCTGAGCAGTTGGCATAATAATAATTTCATTGATATTTACATGCGCAGGCGTTTGACTTGCATAATAAATTGCATCGGCAATATCTGATGGCCTTAGCGGCTCAAAGCCTTCGTATACTTTATCTGCACGCTGTTGGTCGCCTTTAAATCTTACCACAGAAAATTCGGTTTCTACCGCACCTGGATGTATAGCCGTAACCCTAATCCCACTTGTTAATAAATCTAAACGCATGGCTTTATTTAAGGAATCTACCGCATGTTTAGTGGCACAATATACATTACCATTGGCATAAGTTTCTTTCCCTGCAATAGATCCAATATTAATAATGTGTCCTGTTTTATTTTCGATCATCCAATTGCTTACTATTTTACTTACATATAATAGGCCTTTTACATTGGTATCAATCATTTGCTCCCAATCGGCTAGATTAGCACGCTGTATTGGATCTAAGCCTAATGACAAACCCGCATTATTTACTAAAACGTCAATCTTTTTCCAATCTGCTGGCAAACTAGCTAATGCATTTTGTACCGCTTCGTTATCTTGTACATCAAAATTTAAAGTAAGAATTGCTGTTTGATAGTTAGCACTTAATTCGTTTTTCAAGGCTACTAATCTGTCGTTTCTTCTACCCGTTAAAATTAACTGATAATTATTTTGTGCAAATTGTATGGCTGTTGCTTTTCCTATACCAGATGTTGCGCCAGTAATTAATGCAATTTTATTCATCATCAAAATTTAAATATTATTCAAAATAAAGTGTAACACAAATTACCCTCGAAAATAATTTATCTAATGGCCTCGCATAAATATGATCTTCTTTTTTGAGCAAATCCGAAATTCCATGTTGGAATTTTATTTCAGGGGTAAATCTAAAATATTGATAATACAAATCCCAGCCAAAGCCCCATTCGTAAGACAATCCAGAGCTTTGTAGTTTTACTTTTCTTGTTGCTTCGTCGAATGGATCTTCTCCTTTAGTCACTTTTTTATTAGATATCACATCGTAAGAATATTTCAATCCACCTATTACATAAAAGCCCACATTTCTGCGTCGATTTGCTTTTATTTTAATATCTAAAGGAAACTCTACATAAGTAGACTCTATAGAACGAATGGTGTTTTTTCTTTCATCTTGAAAGGTATATTGCAAAGAGCGATCCACAAAAGATAAATTTGGGGTAAACCTTAAATTAACATGTTTATACAAAAGTACATCGGCCACTAAACCTAAATTAAAACCGGGTCCGGCTATAGGACTAATCGCTAATAAAGAATCGGGTTGATAAAAGTTTTGGTTTTTAAGTATCACTAAAGAGGAAGCATTATAACCCATAGAAAAACCAAAATGATATTTCTGTCGATCATAACCTGGCGTATTGTCTTGCGCATGTAAACGCAAGCAAAACTGCAATAATAAAGATATAATTAGTAACTTTTTCAATTTTTAACACCAATATAAATAGAACAAATCCCCATGCCTAAAGACTTTGATTCGGATTTCACAAAACCTGAACGCTGCATCACTGCTAAAAATTGTGCACCATCTGGAAATGCCTTTACTGATTCTGGTAAATAGGTATAGGCCCTTGCATCATTTGAAAAAAGTTTTCCAAAAATAGGCAATAGCTTAAAGGAATAAAATTGATACAATTGTTTAATGGGGAATTTGGTAGGATTAGAAAATTCTAAGACGACTAATTTACCGCCAGGTTTTAAAACACGATAAATAGAATCTAATCCCTTTGTTAAGTTTTCAAAATTTCGAACGCCAAAACTTACCGTTACCGCATCAAAAGTATGGTCTTCAAATACAAGATTTTCGGAATCACCTAACTGCACTTGCATGCGGTGTCCTTCCTTTCTTTTGATAATTTTTTCTTGTGCAATAGCGAGCATCCCTTCAGAAATATCGATTCCAATCAATTGATTTGGATGAAGTTTTGATAAAGCTTCGAAAGCAAAATCACCTGTTCCAGTTGCCACATCTAATATATATTTAGGCTGATCTTTAACTAAACAAGCGATGGCTTTTTTTCTCCAAAGTATATCGATGCCAAAAGACAAAAAATGATTTAAAAAATCATAGGTCTTGGCAATATTATTGAACATGGTGGCTACTTCTGTTTTTTTAGAAGCATCAGAATAATAAGGTTTTATTGGTGTTCCCATTGCCCGCGAAATTACAAAAATAGCTAGAATTTACTGCTATTTAACAAACTTTGTCACCCATTGGTTTTCATTTGTTTTTAAAATTACTTGGTAAACCCCATTGGCATATTGCCCTATAGGTATGGTTTTAATGTAATTGTTAAATTGTCCATGTTCGTTAGATTGATACACAACCCTTCCTATTTGATCAATTATTTTCAAATTTACGGCTTCTGTATTTGCAGTAGATAAAGCAATGTTGATGTGGTCTTGCGCAGGATTAGGATAAACCTGGAAAGTAGTTTGTTGCACTTGCCCATCAATTCCAACATTTAAACCCACAACTATTTCGTTAGAATAGGCCGAAAATCCAACAGCATTCGCGCACCTTACTCGGAAATAATATAATTGTCCTAATACTAAATTATTACTCACATACTGTTTTGCATCGGCAGATAAACTAGCCACTTGCACATACTTTAAATTTAATGAATCTGATCTTTCAATTTTATACGAAGACTCATTCAAAGCATTGTCGTTCCAGCGAATGGTTAAACTAGTGCCTGCATTGGAAAGCTTTTTTAAGCCTGTTGGAGCAGTCGGATAACCATTGGTATAAAACACGCCGATGGCAGAAAATGGTCCTTCCCCACATTCATTCATTGCCTTAATTCTCCAAAAAAGTTTTTTGTATTGCGGTAAATCTTTAGATGCAAAAGTGCTGGCCATAGCACCTATTACCACCGTATCTATCGTAATATTATTAAATGTGGTATCTAATGCCACTTGCAATTGATATGATTTTGCGCCAGTTATTGTATTCCAAGAAAACACGGTACTTGGAATTACATTTACTTGAAAAGCAGCAGGGGCAATCAATGCCGACGCAGTAGTAATTTTAGGTGCAATGGTAAATGGTAAAATACTTAAATGCGCAATGGTATCCGATTGTGAATTTATTTTAAATGATTTTGCGCCTGCAGCAATTCCTTGCAAAGCAATTTTCACATAAGTAGTATCGCCAGGTAAAATTGGATTTTTAGAAAAAGGACCAGCAACAGCGCCAGTAGGCAATGCGTTTAGTGTAAGAGAAATGGGAGCATTAAATCCATTATAACTTTTTCCAATCACCATTAATCTTAGGGTATCTGCCGCACAATAAGAAGCATTATTCGCTTTTACAATTAATTGATAATTCGGTCGATTATTATTTATCACAACCATAGCCCCATTGTTAATATCAAAATAAATACTACCTAAGGCATATACTTTTATCCTTCCTAAATTAGTAATGTTATTAGGGATGATAATGTTTTCGCTTCCATCGTTTGCAGTAGTATCTTTTAATTTAATTGGAAATGTTAAACCATTATCTGTTGCAAACGCAATTCCTACTTTTGAACAATTTAATGGACTTGCTGTTGTGTTGGCAACATCCCATTTAAGCTCCTGCATACTACCTGCAAATACCGTATCTGGATAGTTAAAACTATTGACTACAAAGGGTCCTGCGTTGCTCACAACCTCTATGTTCATTTCATCAAAACCAAATGCTCCGGCCATTGGTTTGTTGTCTCTAGCTAATAAACGCATGCGCATATTTCGAGGATAGAAAGGCATTTTTTCTCCTTTAGTTTGCGTATTGGTAATAATATTACTCAGTCTAGGAAAAATTCTAGTAGTCGTTTTTACCGGTGGGAAAACCCTAAAAGTGGGTGCATTGCCAACCGGATTATTTGGACCACCTTCGGGACCCAAATCCATTTCTTCCCAATTAAAAAGTAAAGAGTCGCCATCTGGATCGTATGCCGAACCCGTTAATTGAAATGGTGTATTCAATGGAATTTTATAATCTAAACCTGCATTTACAATTGGTTGAAAATTGCCAGTTGGAACTTTTATAGGACAACTATTTCCAGAACTAGTATACATAAATGCAAACATTTCATCTAATGCACTTGCATGAAATAAGCGATCAGGAACATTCGTAATTTGATCGGCACCACATTGTGTAGTATAACCCATAATGGTGGTACCTCCGCCTGGTTCGTAGGCGGTAGAACCATTTCTGTTTCCAGCACAACCGCCAGTTACCGAATTAAAAGTATGGTTTGCAGAAAACTGATGTCCTAATTCATGACTCAAAAAATCTAAATCAAATACATCGCCAATTGGACTTGGTAAACCCGTTACGCCTTGCGCTTTTCGGCCTGTTACACAAACAGATGCTAAGGAAGCAATACCACCCGGACCAGTACTAAACGCATGTCCAATATCATAATTTAAATTACCAATTCTTGCGTTAACAGTTGCCTGATTTTCTCCTAACATAGTAGCCCCACTTTCGTTGGTATATGGATCGGTGCCTGATAAAAAAATAAGCGTGTCGGTTTTAGCAATGATATTAAAATGCACCGCGTTTTCTCTTTCATATAAGCCATTCACCCTGTTAATGGTAGTAACCATTCTTGATAAAACGTCAGCTTTTGTTGGGTTTGCAAGACCTGTTGAGGCCAGCGCATATTCAA
>JBILIO010000103.1:0-6775 GCA_044349915.1 Sphingobacteriales bacterium
CAGAAATTTATTTGGTTCAAACACCACAAATATTTACTGCTAGTATTTTACACAAAGCCTATCAACAAGCTTATCGAAATGAATTTAGTGATGATGCTGCCGTGGTAGAAAAACTCGGAATTCCAATTCATATTTTAATTGGTGAAACACAAAATATCAAAATCACTTACCCCGAAGATATTTTATTAGCAGAAAACATATTGAAACATTCATAAAAAAAGCCCTCGAAAATTCGAGGGCTTTTTTTTAGTATTCGTCTTCGTTAAAAAAGAAGTCGTCTTTTGTAGGATAATCTGGCCAAATTTCCTCAATGTTTTCATAAGGCTCGCCATCATCTTCTAAATCTTGTAAGTTTTCTATAACCTCCACTGGTGCTCCAGAACGAATTGCATAATCAATTAATTCATCTTTGGTTGCTGGCCAAGGAGCATCTTCTAAGTGTGATGCTAATTCTAGTGTCCAATACATATTTTCGTGTTTTAAATGATAATCTTATTTGCGCAAAAGTAAAATAATAATGCTAAAATCAAATAGCTGTTAAAATGTTTCTAAAAAATGTGGAAAAAAAATTAGCTTAAATTAGTTAAACTCTTGGTATCCAGAGATATTCATCTGCACCTAAATCTTTCGCTATTTTGCGAGAAAGCACAAATAGGTAGTCTGATAAGCGATTAAGGTATTGAATAACCATTGGATCGACATAGGAAAGTTCAGCTAATTGTACTGTAATTCTTTCAGCACGACGACAAACTACACGAGCCAAATGGCAATAAGAAACAATGCTATGTCCACCAGGTAAAATAAAGTTTTTTAACTCCGGCAAAGTTTCGTTCATTAAATCCATTTGATCTTCTAATAATTGAATGTCTTCTGGATGAAAATCTGGAATTTTCATTTTTGATTTTTCTGGATCTGATGCTAAAGAAGAACCAACTGTAAATAACCTATCTTGAATTTCTTTTAAAACAATTTTATATTCTTCATTGATTGCTTGATCACGAATTAATCCAATGTGTGAGTTTAATTCATCTACTGTGCCATAAGATTCAATTCTGATATGATGCTTTGCAACCCTTACTCCGCCTATTAATGAGGTTTGTCCTAGGTCTCCTGTTTTAGTGTATATTTTCATTTTTGCAATTAATGATTTTAATAAATTATCTTTGTTTTATAGTAATGAACTCTTTGTTTTGTTCGTCGGATTCAATGGCACCATCGCGCATTCTTACAATTCGATGTGCATGTTTTGCAATGTCTTCTTCGTGTGTTACTAAAATAATAGTATTTCCTTTCTGATGAATTTCTTCGATCAGTCCCATAATTTCTATGGAAGTTTTGGTGTCTAAATTTCCAGTTGGTTCGTCGGCTAAAATAATTGCTGGATTATTGACCAATGCCCTTGCCACAGCTACTCTTTGGCGTTGCCCACCAGATAATTCGTTTGGCTTATGATACATCCTATTACCCAAGCCTACACTTTCAAGTGTTTCAATTGCTCGTTTGGTTCTAGCCTCTTTTGCAATGCCCGCATAAACTAAAGGCAAAGCAACGTTTTCTAAAGAACTAGATCTTGGTAATAAATTAAACGTTTGAAAAACAAAACCAATTTCTTTATTTCTAATCTCCGCTAATTCGTTATCATTTAAATTACTAACGTCTGTTCCATTAAGAATATAAGTTCCTTTGGTTGGGGTATCTAAGCATCCTAAAATATTCATTAAGGTAGATTTACCCGAACCAGATGGACCCATTAAAGCCACAAACTCTCCTTTATAAATTTCTAAATCTACACCACGCAAGGCAAAAATTTCTTCAGAACCAATTACATATCGTTTACCAATATCTTGTAATTTAATAAGCACTTGATTTTCCATTTTTGTATTTTTTATAAAGCTGAAATTAACACAATGGCAGCTATATCAAAAGAAATTTTCGTAACAAATATCCTACAATTATTTTTGCTCAATTACTTTAGGCACTCTAAAATAGTCGGTGTCTTTTTTGGGTGCATTAGCTAAACCCTCTTCATGTGTTATTGTTTGAATTACTTCATCTTTTCTTAGCACATTGACTTCGTCGTTCATATAAATCAAAGGCTCCACCATGCTGGTGTCTACTTCATTTAAGGTTTCCATAAAATCAAGAATTCGATTCAAATCTGCTTCGATTTTCACTTTCTCGGTATCGTTGAATTGTAATCGCGCTAAATGAGCGATTTTTTCTACTAAATCTTTATCTATTCGCATAGTTTTGCAATTTTTGATTAATGATGTTAAAGACTTCTGTACTTAATTTTTCGAGCCCACCTTCCTCCTTATAGGCAGCGGTATCTATGGGTTGATGTACAAACACTTTCATTACTCCGGGTACAGAACCGGCTGTTTTACCATTTCCAGGCATCAATTCGTAATTATTTAAAAAGGTGACGGGCAAAATTGGCACGTCACAATCTATGGCAATTTTAAATGCGCCACTTTTGAATTCGAGCATTTCTGGCGCGATTAAAGACATGGTGCCTTCGGGATATAAAATTAAACTTTGCCCCTCTTTAACATTTTGTTCTACTTTTTTCAAGGCCCTATACGAAGCAATTTTACTGTCTCTATCTACGGGAACATCTACTGTTTGAAAAAATAATTTCAATACTGGGTGTTTTAATAATTCTACTTTACCCATAAAATGGTAATCGCCTGCAATTCCCACACAAATTAATGGGGTATCTAAATAGGAAGAATGGTTGGCAACAATTACCATGGGTTTGCTAAAATCGATGGGCTGCTCATATTCGAAATGATGGCCGTAAAAGCCTAGTTTAAAGGCTAGTTTACACCAAAATTTGCGCAGTTCTCCAAGAAATACATTTCTTTCGCGTTTCCTTGTAGCGTAATAAAATAAGGGATACATGATAAAAAATACCAATGCAACCATAAACATATACCATACAAAATGAAGCTTTCTGAGAATTTTCATCGTTGAATTTTGAATAATTGAATGCCTAGCAAAAATATTAATTTTTAAGCAATTTTTGTGCCTTAAAAGTACTCATTTTTTATTACTTTCGGCCTATGGAAACAGTTGTAAGCGGAATTAGATCTACGGGTAATTTACACCTAGGAAATTACTTCGGGGCAATGAAGAATTTTATTAAAATGCAGCAGGAATACAATTGCTATTTCTTTATTGCCGATTACCATTCTTTGACTACCCATCCAAATCCTCAAAACTTACACCTACATGTAAAAAATGTACTGGTAGAATATCTTGCAGCAGGCATCGATCCCGAACAATCAACAATTTATGTTCAATCCGATTTACCTGAAATTGCAGAACTTTATCTACTCTTAAATATGAATGCTTATTTAGGGGAGTTAGAAAGATGTACTTCTTTTAAAGATAAAATTAGAAACAACACCGAAAATATCAATGCGGGTTTATTAACTTATCCTGTATTAATGGCAGCAGATATTATCATTCATAAAGCCACTAAAGTGCCCGTTGGCAAAGACCAAGAGCAACATTTAGAAATGGCCAGAACATTTGCCAATCGATTCAATAGAATGTATGATACCGAATATTTTCCCGAACCTCATGCTTTTAATTTTGGTACGCAGTTGGTTAAAATTCCTGGCTTAGATGGAAACGGGAAAATGGGAAAATCCGAAGGCGAAAACAATGCGGTTTTTTTAGCAGATAGCCCCGAACAAATTCGTAAAAAAGTAATGAAAGCGGTAACCGATGCGGGACCAACAGAACCAAACCAAGCCAAACCAACAATCATTCAAAATTTATTTGATATCATGAAAGCAGTATCACCTGCTAGTAATTATCAACATTTCGACGAATTATACAATAATCAACAAATTAGATATGGTGATTTTAAAAAGCAATTAGCAGAAGATATCATTGTTTTTACCAGCCCTATACGAGAAAAAATACTTGAAATTGGTGCAAACAACGATTATTTGAAGAAAGTAGCCAAAAACGGTGCTGATAAAGCACGAGAAAGTGCCAGTAAAACAATAAAAGAAGTACGAGAAATTATCGGATTTAAATCGTTTTAATTTTTGTATTTTCAAAGCTTGATAAATAATTAAACACATTTGAAATTTTTAAAAAGATGCATATAGCAATAGTTGGAAATATTGGCGCAGGTAAAACAACACTTACTGAATTATTAGCTAAACATTACCATTGGGAACCTCAATACGAGGCAGTAGATGACAATCCTTATTTAGAAGATTTTTACCAAGACATGAAGCGTTGGGCTTTCAACTTGCAAATTTATTTTTTGAATTCAAGATTTAAACAAATAGTAGCAATTCAAAGAGGAGATAAACCCATTGTTCAAGACAGAACAATTTATGAAGATGCTTATATTTTTGCAGCCAATCTTCACGATATGGGCTTAATGTCTAGTCGTGATTTCAATAATTATTTAAGTGTTTTTGAATCTGTTAAAGAGTTTATTAAACCACCCGATCTATTAATTTATTTAAAAGCATCTGTGCCTACATTGGTGAATCAAATTCAAAAAAGAGGCAGAGAATACGAGTCTGGTATACGTTTGGATTACTTATCAAAATTAAATGAACGTTACGAGAACTGGATTGATTCTTATAAAGAAGGTAAACTCTTAACTATTCATGTCGATAAAATGAATTTTGCAGAAAAGCCCGAAGATTTAGGAGAAATTATTCAAAGAATTGACACCGAAATTTTTGGTTTATTTCCTTCTACCTCGAATAAAACTAAATCAAAAAAATAATGAAAGTTGCGGCAATTATACCTGCAAGATATGCTTCTACTCGGTTTCCGGGAAAGCCACTTGCAGACATTGCAGGCAAAACAATGATACAGCGCGTTTACGAGCAATGTAAACAATTGGCATCGCTAGACTATGTAATTGTAGCAACAGACGACGAAAGAATCGCAGCAGAAGTCAATCGTTTTGGTGGACAAGTATGCATGACCGCAAGCAGTCATTTAACTGGAACCGACCGAATTTGGGAAGTAGTAGAAAGCTTGAATTTAGCGGCAGATGTTATTATCAATGTTCAAGGAGACGAACCCTTTATTCAACCTGCACAATTACAATTAATCATAGATTGTTTTAAAGATCCTTTGACTCAAATCGCTACATTGGTTAAACCCATTGACGATTCAGCGGTTTTATTTAATCCGAATACGCCAAAAGTAATTTTAGACCAACATCAATTTGCTATTTATTTTTCAAGACAAGCCATTCCTTTTTTAAGAAATGAAGAAACAGAAAATTGGTTCAATAAACACGTCTATTTTCAACACATAGGAATCTATGGTTATCAAAAGCAAGTATTAAAACAAATTATACAATTAGCCCCAAGTAAATTAGAACTAGCAGAATCTTTGGAACAGTTGAGATGGATTGAAGCCGGTTTTAAAATCAAAACAGCCATCACCAATCAATCTACTATTGCTATTGATACCCCAGAAGATTTAACATTAGCAATAAATATTTTTAATCAAAATACATATGGAAACGAAAGATTGTAACGGAAATTTACTCGCTCAAGGCGATACAGTAATGGTGAACAAAACATTGAAGGTAAAGGGTTCTAGCCTTACCTTAAAACAAGGAACTGTATTAAAAAATATCCGTTTAATAGACGAAGCAGATGCCATAGAGGTAAAAGTTGATAAAAGTGTTTTGGTATTAAAGACAGAATTTTTAAAAAAGAAAAGTTAATGAGTAAACAAATTTTACACCTTGCTGCAAGCAGAGGACATGCTCATCATGGATGGTTAGATAGTAAGCATAGCTTTAGTTTTGCGAATTATTATAATCCCGAAAGAATGCAATTTGGGGTATTAAGAGTACTCAACGATGATACCGTTGCTGCAGGTATGGGATTTGGAAAACATGCGCATGATAATATGGAGATTATCAGTATTCCACTAGCCGGTGACCTAGAACATGCAGATAGCATGGGCAATACAACGGTGATTAAGAATGGAGACATTCAAGTGATGAGCGCTGGTACTGGTATTACCCATAGCGAATACAATAAAAACAAAGACCAAGAAGTTAAATTTTTACAAATTTGGATTTTCCCGAATAAGCAAAATGTGGCACCTCGTTACGATCAAATTACTTTAAATTTAGCAGATAGACACAACCAACTGCAACAAATAATTTCGCCAAACGAAAACGAGGAAGGTGTTTGGATTCATCAAAATGCTTGGTTTCATCTTGCAAAATTTGATCAATATTTTACTTCAGAATATATAATGAAAGATCCTTTAAATGGCTTATATATATTCAATTTGAGCGGTCAGGTGCAAATTAACGATCAAATATTACACCCTCGAGATGGCTATGGTATTTGGGAGACAAACAACATCCGTATCAAAGCCATTACCGAATCCGAATTTTTAATAATGGAAGTTCCAATGATATCAGCTAAATGAAAATTCTTCGACTCCTGATCATTTTTATTGGTCTTGTGCAAATATGTAATGCACAAGCTCCCCAAACAATTCAAGGAAAAATAGACTTCTACCCTAGTTTTAAATCTAATTTTATTCCTGCTATCGATCTTGCCATTTGGTTACCTAGTAACTACGATGCCAATCAAAAATATTCGGTTTTGTATTTACAAGATGGTGGTTCTTTATTTGATGCAAAAATTACTTGGAATCAACAGGAATGGGGTATTGACGAATGTCTTGATTCTTTAATTGCAGCCAAAAAAGTAACAAATATGATTGTAGTGGGCATTTACAATAGCGGAAAAAA
>JBILIO010000104.1:0-6768 GCA_044349915.1 Sphingobacteriales bacterium
GCATATGCGTATTGGTTAAAATCTTTATTGATTCTTAAATTCCCTTCTAAAAATAACTCTGGATAAATATTGTCTTCTCTAAAATAATTTGCATTGATAGCCATAACTACCCAAACGGTGCTATTGTTTATGCTATACTTAATTTTCGCAAAATAATTTAGCTGCCCATAATTATTTGTTAGAAAAAATAAACCTTGATTAGAAGTGGGCTCACAATTTTTATTGATAAACGAATCTAATTGCTCGTATTTTTCGCGGTCCTTTTTATTATTAAGAAAATAAACATTTCCAGTTCTACTATACTTCGAAAAGTATCCATTTAAATAATTCGCATTTAATTTTTCTATTACTAGGGCGCTATTTGGCTGCGCTTTAGCTAATTGACTAATGATAATAGGGTCCTTACTTGCTTTGATTAATAGGCTATCTAATAAATATTCTGCAATGGGGTCGTTTGCCATTTCTAATTTAGTAACGAGCAACTCCCTGTTTTGAATTTCTTTTGATTCAATATTTATACTTAATAAATAAACCGATTGAATAACAAATAAAGAAATAATGGAAAGAATTGCGGCGACTGTAAAATGATTCCGATTAGAAAATTTACTTTTAAATAGTATGAATAATACACCAAAAGACAATAGCGCAATTACGAATAAAGTGCTTGATAAAAAATAAGCAAAAGACAATACGAAAAGCAATAGGAGTCCTGCAAGTTTCCATTGCTTGCGCAAAAAGTTTTGATCGACTATCGCTGCTAATGTAAATAGGCCTAAGTACACTACATAACAAGCTAATGATATAATAGATAAGCCCATCAAACTATAAATAGAGAGTGTCTCTATATTAAAAAAATCAAAAGAGATACTTGAATCTAAAACTAAGGCCTGTATGAGCGCTAACAGTCCGTAACTAAGAATTAATACCGTTAAATGTAACAGCAATAGCGAAGCAATCGTATTGATTTTTTTATGATGTATAAATATTTTGGATATAAACCAGACCAATACGAAAATTAAAATTAGATTAAAAGCTAAGTCTCCCAGAGATGGGAAAATAAAATTACTAGCAAATAAATTGGGATTAAAGATTGGAAGCCTGAAAGTTTCGGATGGAAATTTAAAATAATAGGTGGCGGTTCTAATAGCTAACAAACAAGCCAATAAGGTTAATAGCGCAATAGCTTTAGATTTTCTTTTGGCTAATAGCACTAAATATACTGCTAGTGCAAGGAGTGTAAAAATAATAGCGAGTATTTCTAAGTAAGCTCTTGCGTAAAAATGTTGCGCTCCCAGTTTATTTAGATCCATTGACACTTGAAATAATTTTGTGCCATTGAGGTCGAGGATGTTTTTAGAATCGCTGCCATTAGCTTCGTTCAGTAAAATATATTCGGGAACATTTAAATGCGCATCGAATTTATTTTGCAAATACTCATTTTCATATGCAAATGAAGATTTAACCGGCAATACAAAGAGTATTGTATTGGCTAATTTTGTTTCTTTAAATATAATGTAATAGGCATTTTTGTGCTTTTTAAAAGAAAAATTTGGTAGCGCTTTTAATTCGTTTTCTGAAAACCCAAGCGCATTAGAAGTCCAGTATTTTAAACGGTTTTGATGATAAACAATGGCAATTGCTTTTTTTGATTCTGCTAATCTATTAAGCACTACCCAGCTATTTTTATTGGCTTTAGGGCTTTGCGATAAAAGAATATCTTGAATGAGCGTATCTGCTAAAATTGCCTTTGCATTTTTTAAATCCTGATTGATGGTTGTTTGAATTTCAATAGCACTTCTATTGAGCAACTGTTTTGGTTGATAAAAATACATGCTGATTGCAGCCGCTAAAGAAAATAACAGTGCAATAAGAATAAAAAACTTAGGCGTGTATTTTATGCTATTCATTTTTTTCGATAAAAATTTGCCCGCCACAATTATTTTTAGAAGCGCCAGTTACAGATGCTAAACAATTGTCTTCGTTTCTATATCTTAATACACCTAAAAATGCGAATACTAATGCTTCTTTGAATTCTATTAATACTCGATTGGGTATGATTAGCTGTGTATTAGTATGCGCACTTATTCTTTCTATTAAATAGCTATGATATGCGCCACCGCCTGTGATTAGCATCGAAGCAGGTGTTTCGCTCTTATTTACATTAGCCGCAATTTGAATAGCAATATGCTCTACCAGTGTAGCTAAAATTGCATTGGCGCTTAAATTATATTTTGCTACCCTTGGATAAATATTTTGTAACACCCACTCTTTTCCTAAAGATTTTGGAAATGCCTCATGATAATAATTTAATTTATTTAATTCGGCTAAGAGCTCGGCATTTACCGTGCCCGATCTCGCTAATAATCCTTCATCGTCAAACAAAATATTTTTATCTGGTAAAAAATGATTCAAGATCATATTTGCAGGACAAATATCGTAGGCTAATCTTTCGCCATTTAATTCAAATGAAATATTAGCGATACCGCCAATGTTTAAACAATAATTATAAGTTGAGAATAAATCTCTGTCGCCTATTGGCACTAAAGGCGCACCTTGTCCGCCCATGGCCACATCCATTTTTCTGAAATCGCAAATGGTGGTAAGGCCTGTGTTTGCTGCAATTACAGCACCAGCACCAATTTGTAATGTTAAACCATTTGCAGGCTGATGAAATATAGTATGGCCATGTGAAGCAATAAAATCAATCTCCTTTATATTAAATTTTTGTATAAACGCGGAGATGTTTTCAGAAAAATATTGCCCTAATGCTACATCTAATAAATGAATGGCTAGGGCCGAAGTGTTTTCTGCATTGGCTAATTTAACTTTCCAATCTTCGGAATAAGGGTAACATGCTGTATGAATAATTTCGTATTCCCATACTTTATTCGTTAAAATAAATTTACAATAGGCTAAATCTACACCATCTAAAGAAGTGCCAGACATCAACCCAATTACATGATATACTTGCATAAGCGAATATAATTATTTTAAAGGCATAAAACAGAAAAGGCGGGACAAGCCCGCCTTTTCAATGAGTTATTTAAATTACTGAACGCTTACTTTTTGAATTGCCACGTTATTTCCTTCGCGCACTTCTACAAAATATATTCCAGTAGCTTGATTACTTAAATCTACCGAAGTAAATAACAATGCTTTAGTTGGATAATTTTCGTGATAGATTACTCTACCCGTTAAATCCATCACCTTAATTGAAGATGCACCTTTTACATTTGCTTTAACATAAAACTTACCATTCGATGGATTAGGATATACTTCGAAACCTTCTACTTTGCTATTTGATAAGCCTGCTGCTGTTCTAACAGAACCCCACTTAGCAACACCACCTGCACTTGCAGAGGTATTGAATCCACCAGCCCATCCATTGTTGATGTCGTTGAAACGAATACAAGTATGTTGATCTTTATCGATGCTGATCCAAGTTTGTGCCGCATCTTCTGTATATGCTGCACCCAATCCACCCGAAGTTGCATTGGCAGATGTAGCAAACCATGTATCTGTTCCAGATACATTTTCGATTGCATTGAAATCATAAACACCAGCCACTGTATCGATGCCTGCATATTCCCAAGTTAAACCACCATCTTCTGAGATGATTAATGTATTAACTGCTGCGGTTGTGTTTGCCATTACCGCAACTGCAAAATCTTTATCTTGAAAAGAGATGCTTGGAATTGCGGTTCCGTCTGTACTGTCTAACGGCGTTGTGCCTAATGCCCAAGTAAGGCCCATGTCTTTACTCAAAAAAATACGGCCAAAATTTGTTGGATAAACAAATGTACTATCGTTTGCAGCAAAATAACCAACAGTTCCATATTCATTCGTTAAAGGTGTATATGGAATATTTGTGTTAGGCACGCGAGTCCAATTTACACCACCATTGGAGGTTGTATAAATTTCAAAATAACCACTTGCTGGGTCGCCTGCTGCAACACCATTTTGTGCATCAAAAAAGTGCACCAAGTTGATAAAAGAACTTGCAGCAGTAAATGTACCAGCAGAAACTTTTGTCCAGTTTACGCCACCATTTGTAGTTTTGTAAATGCCTTGTAAGCCAGCTGAAGCAGTTGCTGGATAGATAGCAGCGTATGCCGTATTTGCATCAATTGCAGAAATATTTGCTAAACCATAATTGTTTAATGCTGTAGCAGTTGTTCCTTTTACCGCACCAGCTAACCAAGAATAACCACCATCGGTAGTTACGCTAAAATCGCGAATAGTTGCATTACCACCAGAACCATCGTAAGCAACAGCCCATACAATGTTTGAATCTACTACGTCAAAGTCGTTGATTCCTCTTGAGGCTGCGGTAAAGCCAGAATTTTGAATGTGAAATGCTTGTTGAGCAGATGCTGAAAAACCAGCTGCTACTATGCTTAATAAGAGTAAAAGTTTTCTTTTCATAATTTATTTTTTATAGGTTTTTAATATTTTGCAAGTTAATAAAAATGCGAAAAGCACGTTATTCTTTGGTCATTTTTTAATAGAAAATTGGAAGAAACAGGCCGATTTTAGCTTTCAAAAGCCGAAATAGGCTTATTTGGGTCTTTTAAAATATCCATTAAAGTGTAATTCCAAGGTTTCCAAAACGCTTCAAGTACTTGCGCGTAGGTTTTATTTACCCATTCGTCGAATGGTGCTTTAGTAAAGAAACCATTTAAAGCACTCACATAAATTTTATCTTTTTGTATCACAAAATCATATTGCATAATTTGATTAAATAAATAATTAGCGTAAAATACTTTTGCGCAAAACTCTTGTAATTGTTTTGCAGTAATGGGCTGATTATTTATTTTTTCGAATAAATTTTGGTGATAAATTTTATTTGCGCCATTATCTTGTAAACAAATTAAAATAGCTTTATTTTTTATTCGCAATAAAAATGTCATGGTGTTGATCTCGTTCCGATGCTCAAATGGAGCAAGGCTTTCGTCATTTTCAACATTTAAAATAAATAAGGAGAATGGCTTAGCATCTTCGGCATCTATTTCAAAAATAATTCCTTGTAAAAAAAATAATAGATTTTTGAACTTCTCTACAAGCGCCGGAGATAAATCAAAAATTTCTCCTCTTTGTTGGTTAATCAGGCCGTGCTTTACTTCTTTATAAATTAATCCGTAAGAAATTAAACCAGACCAAAAAAATAAGGTCCATTCCGAAATTTGTGCAAGCCCTGCTGGGTTTTCAAAAGCTGCGGCAACCTCATTTTGTAGCAATTCAATTTTTTCTTTCGCTTTTTGACTGCAGGGTAAGCTTAGTTTTCCGTAAGTGGTATAGGTTTCGTCTAATAATTTAAAAGGTTGCTCTTTTAACGCAAAAGCATCCATTAGCCATTCAGGAAATATATATAATGGCGCGCTTGCCTCGTCGAGTTTTTCGCCGGTTAAAAAGCAGGTATTTGCCCTAAACTCAAAATTGATAAATGGATTGTATAATGTCTCTTGCATAATCTATATTTACAAAAGTAATAAATGATTTGAATTGTATTGATTTTATAGAAAAGCTATGATCGAATTTCACACAGAAGCATTCTCGCTAGAATTAAATTACCCTTTTAGTATTTCAAATTTTTCGCGCAGCAATACCCCAATTGCATTGGTTCGTTTGCAGTATGAAGGATTGATTGGTTATGGAGAAGCTTCTATGCCACCCTATTTGGGAGAAACACAAGAAAGCGCGAGTCGTTTTTTTTCCAAAGTGAGTTTGCGAAATTTCGAACCAAGTGAATATTTGTCAATCATTGAATATATCGATAATATTGAGCCAGGCCACCATGCTGCAAAAGCGGCAATAGATATTGCCTTACACGATTTAATTGCCAAAATAAAAGGAATTCCATGTTACGAATTGCTTGGTTCTGATCCGCATAAAATGCCCTTCACTTCTTTTACTATAGGCATCGATCATCCCGAAATTATTGCTATAAAAATGAAAGATGCGGAACCCTTTCATTTTATCAAAGTTAAACTTGGATCAGCGCAAGACCAAGTAATCATCAATACCATTAGGTCTATCAGCGATAAACCTATTTATGTAGATGCAAATAGAGGCTGGGGCAGTAAAGAACATGCTTTAGAAATGATTGAATGGTTGGCTACTCAAAATGTGCAATTAATTGAACAGCCGCTAGAAATTAACCAGCTGGCAGATATGGAGTGGTTAAAATTAAAATCTCCTTTACCATTGTTTGCAGACGAATCTTGCAGACGCTTATACGATATTGAAAATATTGCCAATGCATTTCATGGCATCAATATTAAATTGATGAAATCAACTGGTATTGCCGAAGCACAAAAAATGATTGCCAAGGCGCGTGCCTTAGATTTAAAAATAATGATGGGTTGTATGAGCGAGACGTCTTGCGGAATTTATGCTGCTGCCGCGCTTGCACCTCAAGTAGATTACTGCGACCTAGACAGCCCTTGGATGGTAAAAAATAATCCTTTCGAAGCGCCACTTTTAATTGATGGTAAAATTCAGTTATCGAAAAGCGCAGGCTTAGGCCTAATTTTAAAATAAAAAAAGGGCTCGTAATTATACGAGCCCTTTTTTTATTCTTTGTATCGCTATTATTTCTCTAAGCCTTTATTGATCGTATAAATAACATTGGCTCTGTGTGCCTTTGAATCTGCATCTGCTAGCGCTGCAGCAGCTCCTGCAATCGCTTTTATTTTTCTTAAATTCGCTAATGCATTTGATTGCGCTCTATAATCAAAACTGGAACTATTTACTATTTCAATTAAATTA
>JBILIO010000105.1:0-6713 GCA_044349915.1 Sphingobacteriales bacterium
CGATTAGATTCTGGGGCTCCAAAATAAATGGTGGCGCCTACTGCGGTTGCACCTAAATTCCAAGCATCATCTACCGAACCAAACATAATTTGATCGTATTTATTAGGGTAGGTCATTAATTCGTTGTGGTTAAGTTTAACCATCATTGGAATTTTATGAGCATATTTTCTAGCAACTGATGCCAATACCCCAAAGGTAGTAGCCACTGCATTACAGCCACCTTCTACGGCTAATTCTATAATTTTATCTGGATCGAAATAAATTGGATTGGGTGCAAATGAAGCGCCTGCTGTATGTTCTATTCCCTGATCAACTGGTAAAATAGATAAATAACCAGTTCCGCCTAAACGGCCGTGGTTATACATAGATCCTAAACTTCTCAAAACTTGAGGGTTACGGCTAGATCCTACAAAAGAACGGTCTAAAAAGTCCATTCCAGGTAGGTGTAACATATCTTTTGAAAATGTTTTTGATTCGTGTTTTAATAGGCTATCAGCCTCTGCACCAAGTAATTCTGTAATTTTGTCGATGGTCATTTGATCAAATTTAGGTTATGCAATATTACTCAATTTTAAGGTATTTAGAAAAATAAAAAAACCCTTCTTTTTTCAGTTTGAAAATTACAAAAAACGCCCAATCCATTTTGAATATTAGAGAACAAGATTACCGGTTCTGCAAAAGGGTCACCATCTGCATAATTATTTAATGTTTTATAGTAGTTATAATAATTAACATCCACTTTCATCAAAATAATTTCGAAACCAATAGGGCTATTCATTGCACCACTTTCTATATATTTAAAATTTGCAGTTAAAACTTGCCCGTCTTTACCCTTATCATCTTTTAATACATATTCGTTAAAATAATTTAGCGGTTCTACAATGGTATCATTACTGTCAAAATCCTTCAATAATCGGTTAGCAATTAGTCGGTAGTAATTTTGCTCCCCAATTAAATCATTCCAACTAATTTTCAAGGAATATTGTAATTCAGGATACATGAAATCTGTATATACCGTATCAATATTCAATTTAAGATCTGTGACCAATGGCATTTGATTACTCAAAGTGCGCATGTCTGATTCCACCATTTTACCATCTTCGGTAACAATTTTTAAATGATAATTTTTATCATTTTCTATTTTAAATTGATTGTTATTGAATTGGAATGTACCAGAATTAAAATCATATGATGGGCTATAACTACTGCTATCAGAGCTGATCGTTAATTTTACATTAGCTAATGAAATTGGGGTGTCTGTGCTAAATAATGGATCAGTTTGACTCAAAGAAATTTGATGTTCATTTTCTGAGGGAGATAAAAATCCGCCAACCACTAATTTTCTTTCTCCAGCTGGTACAATAACATTTGCATCAGTTTCGCATCCATAATTTATAACTATAGCAATTAAAAGTATGCCTTGTATTATTTTATTTTTTTTCATCACAATTAAAATTTAAAGGTCCAAGAAAAGGAAGGTAAAGTTGGAAATAATGACAATTTTTTTAGCGTGTTTTGCGTACCTGTATTATTGGTTCCTATATAGTAAAAATAAGGGTTTTGGCGGTTGTAAGCGTTATACATAGAGAATTCAAAAGTCCTAATTCCTCTTTTTAATTGCTTATGAAATTGTATACCAAAATCTAATCTATGGTAGGCTTCCATTCTGAAATCGTTTTTTGCACCATACTCGCTTGCATAAATATTAGACCAAGCATTATTACTTCCTGGATTGTGGGTAGGTGCTAAAAATTCACCTTTAGGTAAGGTAATCGCATTGCCTGTTCCATATACCCAAGTAAAAGAAAATGTTTTTCCTTCGTCAATTTCATAGATACCAACTACCGAAATATCATGTCTTCTATCATATCTTGCAAAGTATTTTTTACCAAAATTTATTTCATCAAATTGCAATTGAGTCCAAGATAGGGTATAGCCAATCCATCCGCTGAATGGGCCTTTGCTGCGTTGCAATAAGAATTCGGTGCCATAACTCCAGCCTTGTCCTGCGGTTAAATTATCATCCCAAACTATCTCATCGTTTTCGTTTAATACATCAATATTTAAAAAAGAAGCACCATCTTTATAAGCAACTACTCGGTCCGATTTTTTATAATAACTTTCTATGCTAAATGTGGCATTTTTATTTAAAATATCTTTTGCAATTCCTATGGCAAATTGATTGGCTAATTGGGGTTTTACTTTTGCTGTTGAGGGCACCCACAAATCGGTTGGTAAGCCAGTTCCTGTCGAACTCAATAAATGAATAAATTGATTCATGCTCGCAAATGAGGCTTTAACCGATAAATCTTCTCGGATCAAATACCTAGCCGAAAACCTCGGCTCTATTGCGGTATAAGCTTTTCCTTGCACTAAAAAATTCGCAAATCTTACACCAGCATTGGCTTTAAATCTTTCGCCAATTTTTAAATTATCTTCTACATATATTCCACTTTCTAAAGCATCAATACTACTCACTTTTCGAAAGTTATCGCTCAATGTATTCGTGTTAATGGTGGTACCACTAGGAGTAAAACGATGTTGTTGCAAACTAATTCCCATTTTTAAAGTATGGTTAGGATGCAAAGCATAATCTAAATCATGTTTAAGTGTAAAATCTCTAATGCCTGAGAATAGTTTTATTTCAAAAAAATCGGCCAGTTCGGTTTGTTTAACTTGAATATTAAATTGATAATTACTATAAATCAAAGAAGTATTTGCAAACAGTCTGCTATTGTATAAATGGTTCCAGCGTAGCGTTCCAGTAGCATTGCCCCAAAATAAACTAAAATTATTTTGGAAATTTCTATTTTCTGTAGTATTGGCATAAAACTTATCACGGCCCAAATAGGTACTGAGATAAATTTTATCTTTATGACTTATTTCGTAATTAAATTTTGCGTTGAAATCATAAAAGAAATACCCACCATTATTTTCTGTGTTTTGAAAGGGTAGGGTAAGGGCATCAATATAGGTTCGTCTTCCAGAAATTAAGAAAGAAGATTTATTTTTTATAATGGGCGCTTCTACTGTAAATCTAGAGGATAATAAACCAATGCCAACATCTGCTTTAGGTTCTTGTTTATTTCCATCTTTCATATTCATTTCTAAAACAGAAGATAGTCTGCCACCAAATCTTGCCGGAAATCCGCCTTTATATAAATCAATGCTTTTTAAAGCATCACCATTAAAAAGCGAGAAAAATCCAAATAAATGAAAGGCGTTGTAAACCGGTGCATCATCTAAAATGATTAAATTTTGATCGGGTCCGCCACCTCTCACATATAAGCCGGCATTACCTTCCGAACCTTTTTGCACACCAGGCATAAGTTGAATAGCTTTTAATACATCTTTTTCTCCAAACAACATTGGAATTTGTTTGATCTGTTCAATTGGAATTCGAATGACACTCATTTGTGGGTCGTCGGCAATTTTATCTATGCGATCGTCTGTAACAATAATTTCTTGAATAGCTGCGCCGGATTTTAAGTCCACATTAAGGGTGATGTCTTTTTTTAAGGCAATTCTAAAAACTTGTTTTTTGTAACCCACCATACTAAAAATTACATCGAGCGTATCGCTAGGAATATTGATGGCATAGTATCCGTAGTTGTTAGTGGTAATTCCATTTTTGAGTTGTGGAATGTAAATTCCTGCACCAATCAATAATTCGCCCGAACTTTCTTCCTTCACATAACCACTCAGGGTATAACTTTGTGCCAAAGATTGCATGGAAATGCAGGCAAATAAGAGCATTGCCAAAATCAAACTGTGTTTTTTCATATTCATTTTTTCGAATGGAAATTCTTTAAATTTCGCTAAAATGCAGCTATTATTAATTAACTTTGGGTTAAAAATAAGAATATTTTTAGATGTCAATTCAAATTCAACTCATCACTACTTCCGATATGCTGCAACAAGCATTTAACATCAGACGCGAAGTATTTGTAATCGAGCAAATGGTTTCTGAAACTGAAGAATACGATCAGGAGGATATTTCGACCCATTTTATTGCATTATACGATGGGTTACCAGTTGGTACGGCCAGGTATAGGACTACTCCCAATGGTATCAAATTAGAACGATTTGCTATTTTAAAATCTTTCCGAAGTTTGGGTGTAGGTTCAGCTATATTGCAACATATTTTACAAGAGCTATCGGCTTTTGAAGGTTTAATCTATTTACATGCGCAGTTAACCGCTATGGGTTTATATAGTAAATTTGGTTTCGAAGCCATCGGAGAACAATTTGATGAAGCCGGTATTCAACATTATAAAATGACCTACCAAAAGGCTTAAATGAATTTCAGGAAATATCTTTTCGGGTTATTGCTTTTTTCGATTTTCTTTATCGAATCGAAAGTATATGCGCAAGATATTTATATTAAAGGTAGGGTAACCGATGCTAGCACAAACGAACCGATACCTTTTGCAAACATTAAATTAAGTCGATATTTTTCTGGAATTAGCACCGATTTTGAGGGGTATTATAGCATTAAAACCAATGTCAGTGTTGATTCTATCAATGCCAGTAGTTTAGGCTATCGTAGCAAAAGCAAACGCATAAAAAACAAAAGCAATCAAACCATCGATTTTCAATTAGTAGCTAATACATTAGGTATTAAAGAAGTGGTTGTTTTTGCTGGAGAAAATCCGGCTCTTGCAATTATTAGAAATGCGCAAAATCAAAGGGCACTTCATAATAAGAATAATCTAAAGGAGTTTGAATACAGCAGTTACACCAAAATTCAAGTGGATGTAGATAATGTTTCGCAGAAATTACGCAAACTAAAAATACTAAGGCCTATTACTTCTTTATTTGATAGTTTAGAAATATCCGCTGGTGAAGATGGAGATTTACATATGCCTGTTTTTTACACAGAAAATCTATCTGATGTATATTTTGAAAACAGTCCAATTAAAAGAAAAAAAGAAATCAGCAAGGCCACAAAAATCAATGCAGTTGGTATTCGTACAGGAATGGCTACCTCTCAGCTAACAGGTAATACGTTACAAGATTATAATTTTAACGATAATAGGGTTGGTTTTTTTGGTAAAGATTTTTTGTCGCCCATTGCAGATAATGCTTTTATTTTTTATAAGTTTTATTTAGTGGATAGTGTTAATGTAAACGGATCTAAATGTTACTTAATTAAAGTCAAGCCCAAGAACAACCAAGATTTATTATTTACTGGAAATATTTGGATTGAAAGTAAAACCTTTGCCATTTTACAATTGGATTTATCCATCCCTAAAACAGCAAATATCAATTTTATTGAACGCATTCAAATTCAACAAGAAATCACTATGATGCCATCTGGTGCTTGCATTCCAAGCAAAACAAGGTTGGTATTTGACTTTGCAGATTTGTCTAAAAACTTTGTAGGATTAATTGCCCGTATTTACAATGCTAGTTATCAAATGAAAGAAGGTCAATCACATGATACCACTTTTTTTGATAGGCCAGTAGTTTTAATGGAAGACGCTTTAGTTAAATCGGATACTTTTTGGCAAGCCAATCGACCAGAACAGTTAAATAATACCGATCGATATGTGTATAATATGATCGATAGTATTAAGGCAATTCCTATCGTTCAGTTTGGGGTAAGTTCATTCTACACTGTATTTACAGGACATTATACCGTAGGGAAAATTGATTATGGAAATGTATTAAATGTGCTTTCTTATAATAATATAGAAGGCTATAAATATAGAATTGGTGCCCGAACTAATTTTGATTTTAGCGATCGATTAATTTTTAGAACTTATTTAGCCTATGGCCAAAAAGACCAACGCTTTAAATATAATTTACAAGCAGAATATTTATTGTCGCGTAAACGATGGACAAAACTTGGCTTAAATAGAAGAGTAGACATTGATCAAGTAGGTAACGATTACAGGTATGATGACACCCAAATATTTGGTAGCGAACAAAGTTTTTTATATAACGCTACCTCACAAACAAATCGTTTTGCCTTACTAACCCTTAAAAAAGAAAACAGAATATGGCTGACCTCTGAATACAAGAATGGCTTAACGGGCCGTATAACCCTTCAAAACATTGCTTATCATAATTATTTAAATAATATAACCGATACAAGTTTTAATTCTATACAAAAAGATTTCACTAGTACAGAAATTATTTTAGAAGGTCGATATGCACACAATGAAGTTAAAATTATTGATGATAATAAAAGATATACTATTGAGCGCTCGAGGTATCCCATTTTAATTGTTGGTTTAAAGTTAGGACTTAAAAATATTTTAAATAGTGATTATAATTATACTAGTTTGTATTTTAATATTAATCATAAATTACGTTTAGGTGTATTAGGAAATTCGCGTTATACCATCAGAGGGGGAAAGGTTTTTACGCCTGTTCCTTATAGTTTATTAGATGTTCCAAGGGGAAATCAAACACCATTTTTTGCTGCAGCTACTTTTAATTTAATGAACTATTTTGAGTTCATTAACGATCAATATTTAGCCATAGATTATGCTCATAATTTTGGTGGAATTATATTCAATAGAATTCCCCTTATTAAACATTTAAAACTCCGCGAGGTAATCGCATTTAGAGCGGTAACAGGATCCTTGAGTAAAGCCAATCAAATTCCTATCATCGTTAATACTTTCGGCACACTTGGCAAGAAACCATATATGGAAGCAAGTTTTGGATTAAGCAATCTTTTTAGAGTTGTGAGATTAGATTTT
>JBILIO010000106.1:0-6706 GCA_044349915.1 Sphingobacteriales bacterium
AAAAGCCATTAAATCTACCTTTTCAGCCTTATTTAACCTAATCTTAATACGCTTATTGTTGCTTGTAAGAAGTTCAATATTTTCGTAATGATGGAGCACATCTTGTAATTTACTAAAACGGCCATCATGCATATATGGGAAAGTAAAGGCAATATTTCTTAGCGTAGGCACTTTAAAACGGATAGAGTCTTGGGCATTTTGTGTAATGCGCATACGTCCCATGTCTTTTAAATTTGGATCGACAGGTAAATTATTTTGCTCAAATTTTAAATTGGTAAAGAGGGGCTCGGTATGGCAAACTGCACAATTTTTTTTAAAAATATAGTAGCCTTTTTTTTCTTGTGAAGTAAAAATGGCATTCCCGTTTTTTACACTGTCGTATTTAGCACTTGCAGAAACCATTTGTAAAAGGAACTGAGTAATTGATTTTAAAAACCGATCTGTAGAAATTATATCGTCTCCATATGCCTTTTTAAACAAATTTTTATAAAAAAAACTGCGATTTAATTTTTCTAAAACATGATTCAAATTCTCATCCATTTCAAGATGATTGGTAAGTGGGGCTAAAGCTTGCATCTCTAAATTATTAATGGCGCCATCCCACATAAAATTTTCGTGCCATGCCAAATTCATCAGTGCAGGTGCATTACGAAATCCAATACTGTCGGCTATTCCATGACTTAACGCATGATCCACATGTGCAAATGCCGTATAATTACTATGACAACTTGCGCAAGAAATGCTGCTGTCTTTTGATAATATTGGATCATAAAATAAAGCGCGACCAATATTTATTTTATTTGAATCAAAAGGGTTTTTTTGGAAATTGTAGTGAGGTTTTGGGAAATTGGCTGGTTTTATAAATTCCCTTTCTATAGGCGCAATAAATGCAATAGAAAAAATCGATAATAAAATAAAAAAAACAAGCCCCTTATTCATTCGATAGATTTTGAACTTTAGTGCAAGTGGTATTTTCTGAAAGTAATTTTGCTAATTGCACTGATTTAAGCTGTGGAGACATTATTTCAAATTGTTTTTGAGCTAAACAATATTGTAACATGGGCATAAAATTAAAACTCAAAGTATATTTATTATTCGGATAAACTTCGAAGGAATTTGTTTGTAAAGCGTTTAGGTTGCCGGAATATCCGCCAACATGAAATTGAAATGGCTGTTGAACTTTAGTGTTTAATATGCCTTCTAATTTAAAATTAATATACCCACTTTGCCAAGCCCAATACATTCCTTTTCGTGGATCTAAGTCGCCGGTTAAAATTCCTGCAACATTAGTGTTACTATCCACTCCAATATTAAATGTTACACGATTATAAACTAAATTTGCTGCTATATTAAATTGGATTGGATTAGGATCGAGCAGATCAACTAAATGCGCCTTAATTGTATCTACAAAAACTAATTGCGCTTGATTATAAAATTTAAAATTTGTTAAATAGATAGCGCATTTAGAGATTTTAACGGAATCATTGAGGAATAGCTGATCAAAATCTGTTTGCAAAAAGAATGTTGTTTTTTGTGATTGCGCAGGAGCCTCACTATATATAGCAGCACAGCATAAAAAAAGTAAAATTAGTTTCTTAAAGTACATCCTAATGTTATTTTAGAAAAAACACCATCAATACAACACATTTAATCTAATTTTAATTGAATATGCCTCGATTAATAAAATAAAATTATGCATTTTTAACTTTTAAAACTACAAAACTAATTTTAATACATGTTTTCTAAAATAAAATTTGATTTACCAGCCAGTGTGGTGGTCTTTTTAGTGGCCTTGCCATTATGTTTAGGTGTTGCACTTGCAAGTGGCGCCCCAATGCTTTCTGGTGTAATTGCCGGTGTAATTGGCGGTGTAATTGTGGGTTTATTAAGCGAATCCCACACTAGTGTAAGTGGACCAGCAGCCGGTTTAGCGGCGGTTATATTAACAGCCATTGGCACACTCGGCAGTTTTGAATTACTTTTAATGGCTGGCGTTATTGCTGGTTCTATACAGTTAATCAGTGGAATTTTTAAGCTTGGGTTTATTGCAGACTATATTCCTTCGAATGTAATTAAAGGATTGCTAGCCGCAATCGGTATCATTTTAATTTTGAAACAAATTCCACATAGTTTTGGCTATGATGCTGATGTGGTAAACGACTTTAGCTTTAATCAACAAGATGGAGAAAATACATTTTCAGAACTCATCAATGTCGTAAATCATTTTTCAGGTGGTGCCATTATTGTATCCCTTATTTCATTATTTGTTTTAATTTACTGGGATAAAACACCCTTAAAAAAATATAATTTTTTACCTGCATCTTTATTTGTAGTAATGAGCGGAATATTAATCAATTTAGTTTTTCAAAAATTTATTCCGAATCTTTATATTGAACAATCACACCTAGTTAATATTCCTAAAATTAATGGTGTTTTATCTTTAATTACCACTCCAAATTTTGCTGGCATTAGCAATCCTCAAGTTTGGGTAGTTGGTTTTACCATTGCCATTGTTGCCTCACTAGAAACCTTGCTTAACCTCGAAGCAGTTGAAAACATTGACCCTCATAAGCGCAAAGCTTCTCCAAATAAAGAATTAGTAGCTCAAGGAATAGGTAATATTTTTTCCGGTTTAGTTGGCGGCATACCCATCACATCAGTTATTGTAAGAAGTTCTGTTAATATCAATGCAGGTGCTGCAACAAAAATGTCTGCTATATTACACGGTTTACTTTTATTCGTCAGTGTATTATTTATTAGCCCTTATTTAAATTTAATTCCTATTGCTTCTTTGGCAGCAATATTATTGGTAACAGGTTATAAACTAGCAAAAGTTTCTTTATTCAAAGAAATGTATAGAAAAGGATTGAATCAGTTTATTCCTTTTATTGCTACAATTTTAGCCATCGTTTTTACAGATTTATTGATTGGTATTTTAATAGGTTTAGCAGTTAGTATTTTCTATTTAATGAAAAGTAATTTTAAAAATCCTTTTAAAATAGAAAAGGAAGCACTTGCCTTTGGCGAAACTATTAGAATGGAATTGCCCAATCAAGTTTCTTTTTTAAATAAAGCAAGCATAAAAGACACGCTTTGGTCTATTCCGGAAGGATCTAAACTTATAATTGACGCCAACTATTGCGATTATATTGATAATGATGTATTAGAAATTATTGAAGATTTTAAGTCTACTGTTTCTATAGAAAAAAATATCAAACTAAATATTGTTGGCTTAAAA
The DNA here is from genome assembly GCA_044349915.1 of Sphingobacteriales bacterium. GTDB lineage: Bacteria > Bacteroidota > Bacteroidia > Sphingobacteriales > Sphingobacteriaceae > CAIKLP01. The sequence continues at coordinate 3,239 of JBILIO010000106.1, forward strand.
ACGATGTATCAGCTCGATGATCATATTCAGTTTGTCAATGTTTTAGATAAGGAAAGTCAAGGAAAATTAAAGCCTGAAGAAGTGCTCAGTTTATTAAAATTGGGTAATGAAAGATTCCTAAAAGGCAAATGGTCAGAAAAAAATTCAAAGCACCAAGTTAATGCAACTTCATTAGGTCAGAATCCAATGGCAACTATTGTAAGTTGTATCGACTCTAGAACCAATCCGGATTTAATATTTAACGCAAGTATAGGCGATCTTGTTTCTATTAGAATTGCAGGTAATATTATCAACGATGATATTTTAGGCAGCATAGAATTAGCCTGCAAAGACTTAGGAACCAAGCTAGTGGTGGTTTTAGGACACAGCAATTGTGGTGCTATTGCCAAAGCAATTCAAGGCAATAGTGCTGGTCATATATCCAATATTACCAATAAAATAGAAAAATCTATTCAAGCTTGTAATTGCGAAAGACATTTAATTGAAGGAAACGAAAAAGTTATTGAACGAATCACTCAATTAAATGTCGACAATTCTATTGCTGAAATTCTTGATCAAAGTGAATACTTAAAGAATAAAGCGACAAGCGGTGAAATTAAAATTGTATCGGGAATTTACGATACGCAAACAGGTGCTGTCTTGTTTAATTAATCCTCATCAGATTCATTGCTAGGCTGTTCATTATTTGGAAGAGCAGCCGAAGCATTCGCAATTTCAGTATGTCTAATTTTTCCTCCTAAGTTGCCTGTATAGGCAATAGTGGCCATGCTCAACAAAGAAAGCACAAGGATTAATGAATGTATAAAATTAAACTTACTAGCATTCCAACGAATTTGAATGATGCCAATAATTGACATTACACCCAAAGCAATCATCGAAACCAAACTATACATCACCGCATCTTCATGCGTCTCTATGCCATTTAAATATGACAAATGTTATAAATAAAAAAAGCCTGAAACTAATATAGCTTCAGGCTTTCCATATCAATTTGATAAAGATTAAACTCCTAATAACATGCGTTCTGGATTTTCTAATAGTTGTTTAACGCGTACTAAAAATCCTACCGATTCGCGACCGTCAATGATTCTGTGATCGTAAGAAAGTGCCACATACATCATGGGTCTAATAACCACTTGTCCGTTAATGGCAACTGGTCTCTCGACAATATTATGCATGCCTAAAATAGCAGATTGCGGCGCGTTGATAATTGGAGTTGACATCATGGAACCAAATACGCCACCATTGGTGATGGTAAAAGTACCCCCTGTCATTTCTTCTAATGTTAATTTATTTTCTCTTGCTTTTGATGCTAATTCTGCAACCGCTTTTTCTATTCCTGCTAAAGATAAAGATTCTGCATTTTTTATGATAGGCACTACTAATCCTTTTGGTGCAGAAACTGCAATAGAAATATCTGCATAGTGATGATAAATAATTTCTTCCCCATTAATTTGTGCATTCACCGCTGGAAACTCTTGAAGCGCTTCGCACACAGCCTTTGTAAAGAATGACATAAAACCTAAACCAACACCGTATTTTTCTTTAAATTTATCTTTGTACTTGGCACGAATATCCATAATTGCTTGCATATCTACTTCGTTAAAAGTAGTCAGCATAGCTGTTTCGTTTTTTACGGCTACTAATCTTTTGGCTACCGTTTTTCTTAAAGAAGACATTTTTTCTGTACGCATTGTTCTTGTGCCCACAGGCGTTACGGTATTTGTAACGCTAGATTTTGGCGCAGCTGTATTTGCTGCTTGCGCATCTTCTTTTGTAATTCGACCGTCTATTCCCGAACCTTTTACAGATTGAGCATCAATTCCTTTTTCTGATAAAATTTTAGCTGCAGAAGGTGATGGGTGACCACTTGCGTAAGTTGATTCGTTGTTTGATTTTTTTGTTTCTGAAACAGGAGCCGAAGTAGTTGCTGCTTTTTCTATTTGAGGCGTTGCAGTTTTTGCAGGTGCTGCCGCTTTATCGTCTATTGCACAAACAACAGAACCAATAGCAATGGTGTCGCCTTCTGATGCCTTAGTGATCAACACTCCAGCTTTTTCTGCGGTTAACTCAAAAGTAGCTTTGTCGGATTCTAACTCAGCAATAATTTCATCCATCTGCACATAATCACCATTATTTTTAATCCATTTTGATAGGGTTACTTCGGTAATCGATTCCCCTACTGCTGGTATTTTCATTTCTATACTCATGGTTGATTTATTTTTTCTTCGTTAATTTTTTAACTGCTTTTTTTATTGCCGCTTTTGGTGCAGGTTTAACTTTTGCCTTTGTCGATTTTATTATTGCCGTCTTTTTTGCTGCACTTTTTTTAGCTGGTGATTTTTTAACTGCCGGTTTTACAGTTTTAGACACCGGCGGTTTTTTTGCTGCCGGTTTTTTAACCTCGGCCTTTTTCGCAACAGCTTTTTTCAGGACCACTTTTTTTGTAGCAACTTTTTTCGCGGCAACTGTTTTCGCGGCAACCGTTTTAGAAACCGCTTTTTTCGCAACAGCTTTTGGCGCCACAACCGTTTTCGAAGTTTCGAATGCGGTATTGACAATATATTCTTGTTGTCTTAAGTGTTGTTTGTTATAACCAGTTGCGGTACTGCTGCTTTCTTTTCTAGCAATTACTTCGATCGGTTCTCTGCGCATTTTAGCAACTAAATACGGCCAAATACCCATATTCATTGGCTCTTCTTGTACCCAAAAAACATCAGTGGCTTGATCGTATTTGGCAATAATTTGTTGAATTTGCGCAATAGGCAATGGGAAGATTTGTTCTAATCTAATAATAGCAACATCTCTTCTGTTTTCTTTTTGCTGCTTTGTCAATAAATCATAATATATTTTACCTGAACAAAACAACACGCGCTTCACCTCTTTTACCTTTACATTTGTGTCGTCAATTATTTCTTGAAAAAAACCTTTGGTAAAATCTGCTAAAGGACTCACACAAGCTGGATTTCTTAATAAACTTTTTGGACTAAATACCATTAATGGTTTACGGAAAGGGCGATGCATTTGCCTTCTTAGTAAATGGAAATAATTTGCAGGAGTGGTGCAATTCGCTAATTGGATATTATCATTGGCACAAGCTTCTAAAAATCTTTCGATTCTTGCCGATGAATGTTCTGGGCCTTGCCCTTCATAACCATGAGGCAATAACATCACTAATCCATTGGATCTTCTCCATTTATATTCTGCACTAGTAATAAATTGATCGACAATAATTTGTGCACCATTGATAAAATCACCAAACTGTGCTTCCCAAATGGTCAGTGTGTTTGGAGAAGCCATTGCATAACCATATTCAAAACCTAATACGCCGTATTCTGATAGATGTGAATTATAAATAGCAAAGTCGGCTTGATTTTTAGCAATCGATTGCAATGGAATAACTTCTTCTTCTGAGTCCTCAATTTTAACAACCGCATGACGATGAGAAAAAGTACCGCGCTCTACATC
>JBILIO010000107.1:0-6689 GCA_044349915.1 Sphingobacteriales bacterium
TGGTGTGCGCTACAATATAATTCGCAAGATTTTGTTCTAAAAATTCCATTATGATTCGGGTAAAAAGGTGAGTGAGCTAAGGTTTGCAGGCGATAACACTTCGTTGGCCACACTAAGTATATCTTGCGCACTTACTAAATTTATTTTTTTATAAATTTCTGTAAGCGAATCTGCTTTTCCTTCTTCTATAATATTTTTTGCTAAAGAAATAATTACAGATAACCTATTTTCTTCGGCTAATGATATTTGACCAATAAACTTTTGCTTTGCTTGATGTAAACTAATAGCACCTAATTTTTTATCACTTAGCTTTTTTAATTCTTTGAGCACTAATTTTTGACAGCGTTCCATTTTTTCTTTGTCGGTACCCATGTAAATACTAAATATACCGGTATCCGAAAAAGGAATATAATTAGATTCTATCGTATAACAAATGCCCTGTTTTTCTCTGATTTCTAAATTTAATTTAGCGCTCATGCCTGGCCCTCCTAAATAGTTATTTAGCAACAACATAGCAGTTTTTTTCGGATGCATATTTCCATAACATTGGCTTCCAATAATGGCATGAGACTGAATGATTGATTTATTTTTTACAACTTGTATCGCTTTATTTTTTTTGGCTTTTAGCCTTTTGAAATTTCTTAAATTCGTTTTAATGTCGCCAAAATATTTTTCTGCAATCGCAATTATTTTCTGAAAATCGCTACCGCCATCTACTGCAAAAATAATCTCATCGGTATGGTAATTATTTTTTAGAAATTTAATAACATCTTTTTTATTTATTTTATTGACAGTTTCTGCCGTCCCTAATATATTATTACCTAAAGCATGTCCTTTAAATAGCAATCCTTCAAAATCATCTTGTATGGCTTCTTCAGGTAAATCTAAATAAGAATCTATTTCATCTAAAATAACGCCTCTTTCTTTATTAATTTCTTTTTCCGGAAAAGTAGAATGAAATAATATATCGCTTATTAACTCTGCAGCTCTATCTAGGTGCTGATTTAAAAACGAAGCATGTATACAAGTATGCTCTTTAGTCGTGTAAGCATTAATATCGCCACCAACCACTTCGAGTCTGTTTAAAATCTGGTTCGTATTTCTGTTTGCGGTGCCTTTAAAAAATAAGTGTTCTAAAAAATGAGCCAATCCAACTTTGTCTTGATCTTCTTCTCTTGCGCCAGTATTGATTACTACACAGCAATGGCTAATGTCATTTGCATCGCTTTTTTTATGCAATACCCTGATGCCATTTTTTAAACTGTGTAATTGATATTCCATTTATTTAAAATTTTAAATTAATTTTATACTATGATAAAAATTAAAGATAAAAACTTCCAAGCATTTATTTCTGAAGAAAGCATACAAAATAGAGTAGCCGCACTGGCTAAGCAAATTTCTGCCGATTATGAAGGCAGAAACCCTATTTTAATTTCTGTTTTGTCTGGCGCTTTATTTTTTACCGCAGATTTAATGCGTTTATTAACCATTGAAGCAAGTTTAGCTTGTGTAAAAGTAAATTCTTACGAAGGGCTAAATAGTTCGGGTAGCTGCGAATTAGCTTTAGATACGGCGCTTTCACTCGAAGCAAAAGATATTATTATAATCGAGGATATTATTGATACCGGAAATACGATGCAATTTTTGTTGCAACATTTTCAACAAAAAAATCCTGCTAGCATTGCTGTGGTCAGTTTGTTATTTAAACCCGCAGCATTAGTGCATACCATCAAACCAGATTACGTTGGCTTTGAAATCGAGCCAATATTTGTGGTTGGTTATGGATTAGACTACGACCAAATTGGGCGAGGTCTACCAGCTATTTATCAATTGGTAGTTTAATTATTTAGATAAGTACATTGATTTCTCTTTGTACAATTGTCTAAAGTAAGGATCTTCTAAATCTTTGATAAATCGAATAGCTTCTCCGGTTGATCTCATTTCTGGACCTAATTCTTTTTTAACTTCGGGGAATTTATGAAAAGAAAATACGGGCTCTTTTATTGCGTATCCAGTTAATTTTCTTTCGATGGTAAAATCTTTCAATTTATTTTCGCCATACATTATTTTCGCAGCATAATTAATGTAAGGCACATCGTATGCTTTGGCTATGAAAGGTACGGTTCTAGAAGCTCTTGGGTTTGCTTCAATCACAAACACCTCTTCATTTTTAATAGCAAACTGAATATTTAGTAAACCAATTACATTTAATGCTTTGGCTAGTTTAATACTGTAGTCTTCCATTTTATCCATTACATTTTTTGATAAATTAAATGGTGGCAAAACGGCACTCGAATCGCCTGAGTGAATTCCTGCAGGTTCAATGTGTTCCATCATACCAACAATATGAACATCATCACCATCAGAAATAGAATCCGTTTCTGCTTCTTCTGCTCTATCTAAAAAGTGGTCAATTAAAATTCTATTTCCTGGAATATCTCTTAACAGTTTTACTACTGCTTTTTCTAATTCATCATCGTTAATCACAATGCTCATGCCTTGTCCACCTAATACATAGCTTGGTCTTACTAACACTGGGTAACCTACTTCTTTTGCCACAATTAGGGCTTCGTCTGCACTTTCTGCTACACCATATTTAGGATATGGAATGCCCATCTCTTTTAATAAATCTGAAAAACGTCCACGGTCTTCTGCAATATCCATATTGTCGTAAGAGGTACCTAAAATTTTAATGCCCGCGGCATGTAATTTCTCTGCCATTTTTAAAGCAGTTTGTCCGCCTAATTGTACGACTACGCCAATTGGTTTTTCTAACTCAATAATTTCTCTAACATGTTCCCAAAAAACGGGTTCAAAATATAATTTATCTGCCATGTTAAAATCGGTAGACACTGTTTCTGGATTACAGTTGATCATGATTGATTCGTAACCACATTCTTTGGCAGCCATTAATCCATGTACACATGAATAGTCGAACTCTATTCCTTGTCCAATTCTATTTGGTCCTGATCCAAGTACAATAATTTTTTTCTTATCAGAAACAGTTGATTCGTTTTCTCCTTCGAAAGTAGAATAATAATAAGGTGTTTGTGCTGGAAATTCTGCTGCACAAGTATCAACCATTTTGTACACACGGTGCATGTTTAATGATTTTCGCTTATCGTATACTTCGTCTTCGGTTACGCCTAATATATAAGCAATTTGAATATCAGAATATCCTTTTTGTTTGGCATTAAATAAAACAGCTTCTGGAATATTTGCTAAAGAATATCTTTTAATTTCTAATTCAATATTTACCAATTCGTTAATTTGCATTAAAAACCAACGGTCAATTTTTGTTGCTTTTTGAATCGAAGTAATAGGCACTCCCAAACTTATGGCATCTCTTACATGAAACAAACGATCCCAACTAGGATGTTCTAAAGAGTGCATAATTTCTTCTAAGTTTCTGCTTTGTTTACCGTCTGCGCCTAAACCGCTTCTGTTAATCTCTAAAGATTGACAAGCCTTTTGTAAGGCTTCGTTGAAACTTCTGCCAATACCCATTACTTCGCCAACCGATTTCATTTGCAAACCTAATTCTCTGTTCGCACCTTTAAATTTATCGAAATTCCAACGTGGAATTTTTACAATCACATAATCAAGTGAAGGTTCGAAATAAGCAGAAGTAGTTTTGGTAATTTGATTTTCTATTTCGTCTAAGTTATATCCGATGGCAAGTTTAGCTGCAATTTTTGCAATTGGGTAACCTGTTGCTTTTGATGCCAATGCAGAAGAACGAGAAACCCTAGGGTTAATTTCAATTGCGATAATATCTTCGGTAATTGGATCAACAGAAAACTGAACATTACATCCACCTGCAAAATCACCAATCGCGCGCATCATTCTAATGGCCTGGTTACGCATGTCTTGGTAACATTTATCCGAAAGGGTCATGGCTGGCGCAACGGTTATAGAATCGCCAGTGTGTATTCCCATAGGATCAAAATTTTCTATAGAGCATATAATAATGATGTTATTATTATTGTCTCTTAATAATTCTAATTCATATTCTTTCCAACCTAATACGGCTTGCTCTACTAATACTTCGTGTGTAGGAGAAGCTTGCAAACCATGATTTAATGCGGCGTCTATTCCTTCTTTAGTATGAACAAAACCTCCGCCATAACCACCTAAAGTATACGATGGTCTAATAACCAAAGGATATCCTATTTCTTGTGCAGCTTCTTTACCTTCTAAAAATGAATTGGCAATTCTAGATTTAGCTACACCAATGCCAATATCAACCATTAATTGGCGAAAGGCTTCTCTATTTTCTGTTTTTTCAATCGCATCAAGTGCTACCCCAATAATCTTTACGCCATATTTTTCCCAAATTCCTCTTTCAGCTGCTTCTATACATAAGTTTAAAGCAGTTTGTCCGCCCATGGTTGGCAAAACGGCATCTATTTTACGTTCTTTTAATATTTGTTCAATAGAATCGCAGTTCAATGGCAATAAATATATATGATCTGCAATCACTTTATCGGTCATAATGGTAGCGGGATTACTATTGATAATCGACACTTCAATTCCTTCTTCTTTTAAGGATAAAGACGCTTGAGAACCAGAATAGTCGAATTCACAAGCTTGACCAATAATAATAGGACCGGAACCAATGATTAATACAGAGCGTATATCGTTATTTTTAGGCATGGAGGGATATATTTAAATTGGACAAAGGTATATTATTCGGCGCATATTTCGAAAAATATCGAATAAAAATTCCAATATTTATTTCAAAACTTTCCCTTAATTATTTTCCTACTTTTGAACTTCAAACAATCAAAAAAATAAATCCACCAAACACATGATGAGCTATTTAGAAATAACCAGCTTTATTGCATCTATTTTAGCCGTTTGGTTAACCATTCAAAAAAATAAATGGTGTTGGTTTTGGAATGCTTTAAGCGCCTTATTGTATTCTATTTATTTTGCTCAAATACAATTAATCGCAGATGCCCTATTGCAGTACTTTTTTATTATCGTAAGTGTTTTTGGTTTTTATCAATGGCATGAAATAAAAAACCCCATCGAAACTAAATTAACATATTTAAATAATCGTAATCGATTCGCAATTGGATTATTTGCTATTTGTTTAACTTTTATAATGGGTAAAACGCTTGAATTATATACGCTTGCAAGCCTTCCATACCTCGATAGTTTTTGTTTTGCATTGAGTATTATCGCAACCATACTCGCCATCAAAAAATATATTGATAATTGGCCCATTTGGATTTTTACGAATGCAATATATATTGCGATGTATATTTATAAAGCCGCCTATTTAACGGCATTTTTATATGGTTTGTTTTTTGTTTTAGCATTTAAAGGTTGGATGACATGGAAAAAACAAATAGCCATCAATTAATTAAAATTGCGATTGTTGGACCAGAGTCGACCGGAAAGTCTACGCTGGCGGCTGCTTTAGCGCATGCTTTTAATACCCTTTGGGTAAAAGAGTTTGCCCGCGAATACTGCGAACAATTAAATAGTGATTGTACCTTAGCAGATGAATTGGCTATTTTTTATGGGCAATTAAAAGCAGAAGAAAAATGCATCGAAGATTTAATTTCGCTTGGTAATTCTCCGGCCATCTTGATTTCCGATACAACTATTTTAAATGTGAAAGTTTGGTGCGAACATGTTTTTGGAACGGCTCCTGAAATTGTGAAGCAAACTTGTGATACTAGAAAATACGATCTTTATTTTTTAATGAAAGATGATATTCCTTGGGAAGAAGATCCCCTTAGAAATTTCCCTAACGAGAGGCCTTACTTTTTTAAAGTATTCCAAAACGAACTGGAATCTAGAAAGGAAAATTATGTTATTATTGAAGGAGATTTTGATAATAGAATTGCGCTAGCAAAAAAATATTTAACTAATTATATTTCTACGCTTCCGCTATAAACTAGTACAGCAGGGCCTTTAAGGTAAACCTCTGTAAATTTATTAGCCGTAACATTAAAAGACACGGTTAAATTTCCACCTAATGTTTCTACCGAAATAGATTGTTGATTGTTTAAATTATTTGCATAGGCATAAGCAATTGCAGCAGCAGTTACTCCGGTTCCACAAGATAATGTTTCATCTTCTACACCGCGCTCGTATGTTCTCACAAATAAACCAGCACTTAATTTTTCTACAAAATTAACATTGATGCCATCTTTAATAAATGATGCAGCATTTCTTATTTTTTTCCCTTCCGTAAAGACAGGAAAATTTTTAATTTCATTTACAAACTGAATGTAATGCGGCGAACCAGAATTTAAGCTTAAGGCATTTGTTAAACTATTAATTTCAGTTACATCAATCATTTTTAAGGAAACTAAATTTTCTGAAATTTTGGCATAGTGTGCGCCATCTACTGCCAAAAAATTGGTTTCAGTATCTATGATATGTAAGGATTTTGCAAAATTCACCAAACACCTGCCGCCATTTCCACACATGCTGCTTTCGCCACCATCTGCATTATAATAAACCATTTTAAAATCAAAATCGGGATGGTTTTCTAATAACATTAAACCATCTGCACCAATACCAAACCTTCTGTCGCATAGGCTTTTAATTTGATTTTTTGTTAAAAAATCAAGCTCGTGCTGGCGATTATCAAAAATGATAAAATCGTTTCCGGTGCCTTGGTATTTATAGAAAGTGTATTTCATTTTAATTAAACAGCGCTTTGTAAA
>JBILIO010000108.1:0-6644 GCA_044349915.1 Sphingobacteriales bacterium
TTCAAAATCTATTTTAATTTTTTCGGAACCTTTGCTAAATATTAATTTTTTAAAACCTGGTTTAGTATTTCTTGCAATTTTTAAATTCAATAAAAGATAATCGGGATGATTACTTGGAATGCTATTTGTAACGCTTATTTCGTTTGCAAAATTTGTAAGTTTAAAACTGCTAATGCCTTTTGCCTTCACGATTATTTGTAAGCTTGAATCTTGCATTTGTGTATACCAGTTTGGCGGAAACACTTCTATGTGCTGTGTTTTAGCAATAGAGCTGAAACAAATAATGCAGATAAGTAGGCTTAGTTTTTTCATCTTTATCTTTTATATAAATTAAAAATACAAAATATTGGGCAATAAAAAAGCCCCATCAAACGACGGGGCCTTTTTAAGAAATATTGAATGAATTACTTCACTGCTAATTTTACAGTTGCTGTTTCGTTCATCTCGTTAGTGATTTGAACAAAATACATTCCTGTTGAATAGTTATTTGAATTAATAGTCATTTGTTTTTCAATTACATTGCTGTAAGTGTCAATGATTCTACCAGTAATATCAGTTACAATAACTGTATGGTTTTTAGCTAAATCGTTGAATGCAATAATTGCATTTGATTCAGTTGGGTTTGGATATAATTTAATGTTATTCGCATTTAAACTATTGTTGATACCAACGCTAATTTGCTCACAGCTATTAAATATAAATCCAACTTCTTTAGCAGTAGCATCAAGACGAGTGTATACGCGGTTAAATCCACCCACACCACTTGGAACTGTACATCCTCTTTGCGTTGAATCAGGGAATGATTCGCCATTTGCATCGGAACTAACTGGTCCGTTAGAGAATTTAAAGTAGAATGTACCTGGGCACATTAAGAAAGTTGTTTCGTACAAACCAATTTGACCAGCTACTGGAGTCAATTTGATAGCACCACCTTGCCAATTTGGCTCAGTGAAATTACCCATTACAAAAATATCGCCATTCGCATTTGGAATTTCGTTGCTTAAGTCAACCATGAAATGAACATTAGCAGGAGCGGGTACTGGTACGCATGCTACTTCAGAATCGAAACATACAACACCTAAAGTAGTGTCTTTTTTCAACATGAATTTACGGTTGTTTAATCCTTCCCAACTTACATTGGTTCCTTTGATTTTACGGAATTTGTATTCAACTTCACCTGAATCTAAAGCGATTGTTAATGAATAAATGCTAGAAGTGCCAACTTGCGTTAATCTGTTTCCACCAGCCCATCCATTGATCACACCACCTGCAACATCTACAGAGTCGAATGAACAAACAGTTGCCATGTCAATACGGAAAGTTGCATTGAATTTAGGTATTGCACCTGCAGGACATGCAGTACAAGAACCAAAACAAACTTTAGAAATAATAGTATCAGTGGTAATGTTTGATAAACCACGGTTACCATTTACTACACATGCTGAAGGTACGCTTTCTGCATCACCCCAACCGTTACCATTGATGAATTTGTATTCTGGACTTGCACCAGAATTTACATAGGCCATATATTGGTAAACAGAACCAGACATTTCGCCATTACCTTTGTAATTAGCCATTTGGAATTTAGCTGGATCCCATTCTACTAAGTTACCTGCTAAATGAACTCCGTTAGTGCTAACAGCAGTAACCTTTGCCATATCCACATTTAAACGAATTAATTTTTGTCCAGCTGGAGCATTTCCACCAAACATAATTGGCGCTAACATTAAAGTATCTGTAGCAGTTGAAGCTTTAATATAAACCCAACGGTTGCTATTTCCACCACCTACTTGTGAAGCTGCAGGAATGTTTTCGCCTCCTGGCCAGTCATTACCATTAATGAACTTAAATTCGTAAGGTAAGCCTGGAGCTACATCTAATACATAAGTGTAAATGTTTCCATTTGCGGTTAATGCATAGGCAGCTGGATCCCAGTTAATTAAGTTTGGATTTTCATCAACACCAGTATAATCGATGTTTTTGAAGTTACCTACAAGATGGACACCATTTGCGCTTACAGTTTGCCCTGTCATATCAACACGGAAGGCCACTTTACGCGCTTGAACACCTAAAGCAATGCTAAATAGTGCTACTAAGAGTAAAAGTTTTTTCATTTGATTTATTTTTTTAAGGTTTAAGGTTTTTTGGTTAATTTTCGGTTAAATTATAAAATATATCTAAAAGAATCAAAAGTTTTGTGTAAAAAATACACTTAATACTTAGTGTAGTTTTTACACTTAATCCAAATTTGCGTTGGTGTAAAATTTACACTTTCCTATCTTTGAAATGCACAATAATTATTAGCTTGCAAAACCAAAATTTACTATGAATCGCAATATTTTAAAAATATTTTTAATCCTTTTTTTATTTACTGCTTCTGCATCCTTTGCACAAGTTGTCACAATATCTCCTTCTTTTGCAACGCAAAATGATCAGGTTACTATTTTGTTCGATGCCACTAAAGGAAATAAAGCATTATTGGGCCAAACAGTTGTATACGCTCATACAGGAGTAATTACTAATTTAAGTTCTTCTGCTACTGCTTGGAAATATGTTCAAGGAAATTGGGGCACAGATGATGCCAAAGTAAAGATGACAAAAGTAGGTGCGAATTTATTTTCTTTAACCTATACTATCAATACTTTTTATAATGTACCTAGTAGCGAAACCGTTTTAAAATTAGCTTTCGTTTTTAGAAATCAAGCTGGAAGTATTGTAGGCAGAGAAGCAGATGGCACCGATATTTTTGTTGCCATAGGTTCTGGAAGTTTTCAAGCCAGGTTTGATATTGAAAAAGCACAATTGCTAAGTATTTCCGATACCTTAAAAATAAAAGCCATTACTTCTAAAAAAGCGAGCCTTCGATTATTACAAAATGGCAATGCTATTCAAACCATTACGAATGATTCTATTTTGCAATTAACTATTCCAGCGGCAACACTTGGTTATGGAAAGTTTAAATATATTTTTGAAGCAACCTACAATGGTAATACCAAACGCGATACCATGTATGCGCTTGTAAGAAATTTTCCTCCAACAGTTGTTCCGCCAGCAGGAACCAAAGACGGAATCAATTATATTTCAGATACATCTGTAGTCTTACAAATTTATGCACCCTATAAAAATTTTATTTATGTATGGGGTGATCATTCCAACTGGGAGTTAGATCCAAAGTTTATGATGAATAGAACTCCAGATGGCGCGCGATATTGGATACAACTCAATGGACTTATACCAGGCAAAGAATATCGTTTTCAATATTTAATAGATCAAGCGCAATTAAAAATTGCGGATATATATGCAGACAAATTATTAGACGCCAATAACGATGCCTATATACCTGTCATTACTTATCCAAATTTAATTCCCTATCCAAAAAATAATACAACCGAATATGTTTCGGTATTTCAAACAGCTCAACCTAAATTTAATTGGCAACATAGTGCCAATTTTAAAAAACCAGCCAAAGAAAAACTCTTTATCTACGAATTATTATTACGCGATTTTGTTGCGCGTCACGATTTCCAAACATTAATAGATACCTTAAATTACATACAAAAATTAGGTATCAATGCAATTGAATTAATGCCAGTAAATGAGTTCGAAGGAAATGAAAGTTGGGGCTATAATCCTGCTTTTTATTTTGCAGTTGATAAATATTACGGTACTAAAAATGCTTTTAAATTTTTTATAGATGAATGTCATCGAAGAGGCATTGCTGTAATTATTGATATGGTATTGAATCATTCTTTCGGACAAAGTCCAATGGTGAGAATGTATGCAGATGGCTCTGGTAGGCCTACAGCAAACAATCCTTGGTTCAATGTAAATGATAAACACCCTTATGGAGTGGGGTACGATTTTAACCACGAAAGTATTGCGACACAAAAATTTGCAGATTCCGTTTTGCGTTATTGGATTGAAGAATTTAAAGTAGATGGCTACCGTTTCGATTTATCAAAAGGCTTTACGCAAAAGGATACCTACGGAAATGTAGGCGCTTGGGGGCAATACGATGCTACAAGAATTGCAACATGGAATCGAATTTATAATAAAGTAAGAAGTTACGATAGCACAGCCTATTTAATTTTAGAACATTTTGCAGATAATTCAGAAGAAAAAGAATTAGCTCAAAAAGGTTTTATGTTATGGGGAAATTTAAATCATAATTTCAGTGAAGCCACCATGGGCTATGTAAATACAAGTGATTTAAGTTGGGGAAATTATAAATATAGAACTTGGGCAGTACCGAATTTAGTAACCTATGCCGAAAGCCACGACGAAGAAAGATTGATGTTTAAGAATTTAACTTATGGCAATACAGGTGTAAATTATTCGGCTAAAAATTTAAACACGGCTTTGAAAAGAAATGAAATGGCCATGTGCTTTTTAATTCCACTGCAAGGGCCTAAAATGATTTGGCAATTTGGAGAATTGGGTTACGATGTTTCTATCGACTTTAATGGAAGGGTGGGCAATAAGCCGATTCGTTGGGAATATTTTACAGATGTAGCCAGAAAAAGATTGTACGAGGTAACGGCAATGTTGGGCTATTTAAAAAATAATGAACCCGCTTTTAGCTCGCCAAACTACACTTACAATACAACAAGTGGAATGAAAGTGTATAAAGTAAACCATAGCACATTGAACGCAGTGGTGGTGGGTAATTTTGATGTAAAAACAGATTCTACTAGCCCTATTTTTCCGCATTTAGGAAAATGGTATGCCTTGTTTTCTGATGATTCTATTGTGGTCACTGATTTAAACCATAAAGTTGTATTGGGAGCAGGAAATTATGTTTTTTGGTTAGATAAAAAGATCAATAAGCCTTTTTTGATGACTGGCCTATCGCCCAATATCATAGCAGATCAGGAAGAAATTTTTATTTATCCGAATCCTGCACATCAAGAAATATTTATTAATTTTAAAAATAAAGGAGCAGAACCTGTGCAGATTAAAATAATAAATACACTAGGAGAAATTGTAAAACAAACACAGTTCGATGCTACAAATGAAAATTTAGCATTGAATTTAATGAACCTAACACCAGGAATTTATCAAATTCAAATTATTAAAGGATTAAAAATTGCAACTAAAAAAATAATTATTAACTAATACATATGATGAAAAAATTACTTTATCTAGTGTTACTTTTTTCTTCTTTGTCTTCGCTCGCGCAAACAATTAAAGGAAAAGTACAAGACGGTCAAAGGCAACCAGTAATTGGTGCCAGTGTTTTTCTAGAAGCATCTAAGCAAGCTGTGCAAACAGATGCAATGGGTATGTTTACTTTTAACGTAAGCGAAGCAGGAAAATACAAAGTACGCGTTTCTATGGTTGGCTACAAAAGTCTTGTAAGAGAATTAACAGCCGGCACAACTGTTTATAATTTAACAATCGAAGAAGATTCTAAATCTTTAGAAGATGTAGTAGTGGTTGGTTATGGTACTAAATTAAGACGTGAGGTAACTGGTTCTATTTCCAAAATTTCTGCTAAGGAATTAAACGATTTACCTGTTCAAAGTTTTGAAGGTGCATTGCAAGCAAAGCTTCCGGGTGTTCAAGTAACTACTGGTAGTGGAATTGCAGGCTCGGGTGCGGTTGTAAGAATTCGTGGAGTTGCTTCTATTAGTGCAGGCGGTGATCCATTATATGTAGTAGACGGTATTCCAATTACACAAGATTATTTCTTGCAAGGAAATGGCGGCGCCATGAATAACAATCCATTGGCAAGTATTAATCCAGACGACATCGAATCGATTGATGTATTAAAAGATGCGGCGGCTACTGCAATTTACGGTTCAAGAGGATCTAACGGTGTGGTAATTATTACCACTAAACGCGCCAATAAAAAAGGCCTGCAAGTAAGTTACACCGGTAGTGTCAGTACTTCTCAACCAACCGCATTGCCAGACATGCTAGACAGTAAACAATATGTGCAATTGTACCAAGAGGCTTACGAAAACGATGGCGGAACAGGACAAGGTGTTTATTGGGATGGAGTAACCAATACAGATTGGGTTGCCTTAACAACTCAAACTGGTATCAAACAAGCGCACAACGTTTCGGTTGCCAAAGGCGGAAAAGATTTCTCTATTTTAGGTAATGTGTCATATAATAAAAATGAAAGTTTTTTAGTGGGCAACAGTTATGACAGAACATCGATGCGTTTAAATGCTGATTATGCAATTACGCCAAAATTAAAAGCAAGTTTATCAACTTCATTTAGTAATGGTATCAATAACCGTGTGAATACTGCATGGGCAGGTGGTTTGGGAGCAGCAATGTCAACTTTATTGCCAATTCAATCTGCTTATAATCCAGACGGAACTTTAGCAAATTCGCCAGTGAGAGATCAGTCTTTAAGAAAATGGCAAACTGCAGAAAATAGATTTATTAACGGTTTAACTTTGAATTATAAAATCAACGATAATTTTTCTGCTTTAGTAAAAGGAAGTAGTGATTACATGATTTTGTTAGATGATATATATAATCCAAAAGAATTAATTAATACTACCCATGCCGGAAATGCGAATAGATATGGTACTACTGTAAATAACTATAACTATTATGCGCAATTAAATTATTCGAAAGAAATTAATACGGATAATAAATTTACGGCAATGATTGCCAATGAATTTCAA
>JBILIO010000141.1:0-4957 GCA_044349915.1 Sphingobacteriales bacterium
AAATTCCAGCATTTTATGCACCCAATGGGGAAGTGGTAGTTGCGAAAACCGCTTTAGAAGCTTTACAAATATTTCAACAAAATACGGCTAATGCAAGTTTAACAATTGCCGATTTAAAACAAGATGAAGATGTGGTGGATACCTGGTTTTCTTCTTGGTTGTGGCCCATTGCTGTTTTCGATACAACCGTATTCGGTGAAAAACCAAATAAAGGTAACGCCGATTTAAATTATTATTATCCAACCAACGATTTAGTAACGGCCCCAGATATTTTATTTTTTTGGGTGGCGCGAATGATTATGGCGGGTCAAGAATTTAAACAAGCCATACCTTTTAAAAACGTTTACTTAACCGGTATTGTGCGCGATAAAGTGGGTCGTAAAATGTCGAAAAGTTTAGGCAATTCGCCCGATCCAATTGAATTAATGAATCAATATGGTGCCGACGGTGTGCGTGTAGGCATGCTACTTTGCGCGCCTGCTGGCAACGATTTAATGTTCGACGAAAGTTATTGTGAGCAAGGTAGAAACTTTGCAAATAAACTTTGGAATGCCTTTAAAATGGTAAAGGGTTTGCGAGTAGATCCAACAATGCCAAATAATAATAGTGTTGCCAACGATTGGTTTGCTGCTAGATTTAACGAAGCATTAAAAGAAATTGAAAGTAGTTTCGATCAATATAAATTATCGGAAGCCTTAATGGCATGTTATAAATTAGTTTGGGACGATTTTTGTTCTTGGTATTTAGAAATGGTGAAGCCAGCATTTGTGAAAAACGAAAATGGTGAAGGCGTGCAAGACCCCATCGATACTGCAACACACGAGTTTATGATTTTGCAATTAAGTAACATTTTGTCTTTATTGCATCCATTTATGCCATTCCTCACCGAAGAATTATGGCACGACGAGGAATTATTTGGGCAACGCGCAACTGCAGATTGTTGTATCGTTTCAAGCTACCCAACATCTTCGGGGAATAACAATCAAGATTTATTGCAAAAAGTTGCACAGGTTAAATTGTTGGTTTCTGAAATAAGAATGATTAGGAATAGCAAACAAATTGCGCCTAAAGTTACATTGCCTTTAGCCATGAAACTCAATACGAATAGCTATTTTAACGAAACAGAAAATCTAATTGTAAAGTTGGCGAACCTGTCGGAGTTTACTACGCTAACAGAAAATCCAGCAGGTGCTATTTCATTTATGGTAAGCACGCATGAGTTTTTTATCAATTTAGGTACTAACATTGATGAAGCAGCAGAACGAAAAAAAGCAATAGAAGAAATCGCCTATTTAGAAGGATTTTTAATTTCGGTCGATAAAAAATTGAGTAACGAAAAGTTTGTGCAAAATGCCAAACCAGAGGTAATTGCAAACGAGCAAAAGAAAAGAGCCGATGCGGAAACTAAAATAGCTGCTTTAAAAAAACTATTGTAGTTTATGCCTTTTCAAGCCCTTAATCTACCGCCTTATCCTTTTAAAATTAAAAAGACGGAGCAGGGCTATTATTTATTTGATGCTTTGCGAAAGAAAGACATTTTAATTACTCCCGAAGAGTGGGTGCGTCAACATTTCATTCAATTTTTAATAAATCAAAAGCAATATCCTAAAGGATTGTTTGCCATAGAAAAAGGTTTGAAGCTGCACGAAAGAAATAAACGCACAGACATTGTTGTTTATAACAGTGACGCCAAACCATTACTAATTGTAGAATGTAAGGCGCCTACTATTAAAATAGATCAAAGCGTATTTGACCAAATTATTCGGTATAATTATGTGCATCAAGCTAAATACTTGGTTTTGAGTAATGGACTTGTGCATTATTGTTGCGAATTGAATTACGAAAAAAAACATTGGGAATTCATTGCCGAAATACCCGAATATCCATCAATAATTTGCTAAACTTTTTATCTTTGAATTATGACAATTGAGCAAATTTTAGCAGATATAAAACAACGAAAGTTTCAACCCGTTTATTTTTTACATGGCGATGAATCTTTTTATATCGATTTAATTGCAGATGAATTAGAAAAAACTGTTTTGACCGAAGCAGAGAAAGGCTTTAATCAAACCATATTATATGGTAAAGAAACAGATTTAGTTACTTTACTTTCTGCTGCTAAAAGATTTCCAATGATGTCTGAATTTCAATTGGTGATTGTAAAAGAAGCACAAAATATTAAATTTGGTAAGGAAGATAAAAAAGACCAAGACCCTTTTGCTGCTTACCTCGAGAACCCTTTGCGAAGTACGGTTTTAGTATTTTGTCATAAATATGGATCGCTAGATAAGCGCTTAAAAGTGGCGAAGCTGATTGATAAACACGGGGTGCTTTTTGAATCTAAAAAATTATACGATAATCAAATTGCAGATTGGGTGCAAAAATATGTGCACAGTTTAAATTTAAAAATTGAACCTAAAGCTGCAGCGCTTATCCCCGAATTTTTAGGAAACGATTTGTCTAAGGTTGCCAATGAGCTCTCTAAGCTAGCCATTAACACCACTGCAGGTAAAACAATTACTGCAGACGATATCGAAAAGAATATCGGCATCAGTAAAGATTTTAATAGTTTTGAATTAACTGCGGCATTAGGTAAAAGGGATGTTTTAAAAGCCAATAAAATCATCGATTATTTTGCAGCAAATAAAAAAGACCATCCACTGGTAATGGTACTTGGGGTGTTAAATGGGTATTTTACTAAATTGTTGATGTATCATTTTTTACCCGATAAATCGAGGGCTAATGTGGCCAGTGTACTTAAAGTAAATCCATACTTTGTGCAAGATTATGAAACGGCAGGAAGAAATTTTTCTTTCGAAAAAACTTGTAATATCATTACTTTATTACGCAATTACGATTTAAAATCTAAAGGGGTGGAAAGCACTGGCAACACCGAAGATGGCGAATTAATGAAAGAATTAGTTTTTCAAATTTTACACTAAAAATACGATATGAATTATTGGTTAGTTAAATCGGAACCGCATAAATATGCCTGGGAACAATTCTTAAAAGACAAAAAAACTTTTTGGGATGGCGTGCGCAATTACCAAGCGCGTAATAATTTACGCGAAATGAAAAAAGGCGATATGGTATTGTTTTACCATAGCAACGAAGGAAAATGTATCGTTGGAATTGCCTTAGTGCAAAAAGAATTTTACCAAGATCCAACCACCGACGATGCCAATTGGGTAGTAGTAGATTTGAAACCTTATAAGACGCTAAAAAAATCGATTGGATTAGCGCAAATTAAAGCCGATAAGCAATTAAAAGACATCGGTTTAATCAGACAAGGCAGATTGTCTGTAATGCCCTTAAAAGCTGCCGAATTTGATCGAATCCTAGCGCTTTCCGAAGAATAAAAAAAAAGACCAATCGTTTGATTGGTCTTTTTTTTATGATTAAAATTCAATTATTTTTTTACAAAATGATTATAGTATTGGTGTTGACCATCGGTAACCCTTAGGTAATAGCTGCCAGCAGGAATAGATTCAACATTCAAACGGAATTCATTTGATTCGATATTTTCTGAAAGCATTAACTTACCACTAAGGTCAAATAACATTACTTTACCGTTGCTGATAGCATCTGTTAATTTGATTTGAATATAATCCATTGCTGGATTTGGGTAAACACTTATTTTTGTGTTTATTTCGTTACTTATACTCTGCACCGTGCTAAATTCTGGAACAACTAAAGTGCTTTTTTTAGTGGCATCTTGCGTAATTGCAAACGCACCATAAAAAGTTACGGTGCCCTTACCTGCACCAGGAGCAATCCATTGGAAAGTCCAAGAACTGTTAGTAGCAGTTTTTGCGGCCGTGTGAGTAATGTATTTTGTCCCTAAAATTTTTGTGCCTGCACCTGCAATTAAACTACCAAGTTCATCACCATTGACAGCTTGCGGCGAAACTTGAAATCCTTTTTTACCAGAACCACTCAACGAAACTGTAATGTTATAAGAAGCACCTGGTTTGTAACCTGAACTTGGTATATCCGAAGTAATAATACCTGCTTGCGTTACGGCAGTTCCATTATGACAACCAGATTTAGAACAAGTTGTTCCATCTGCTGGTGAGCCCGTATTACCCGCTGGAGCACCATCTGGGTAAGAATTTGCTGAAGTGCTGAATAAACTCAATGTAATTGCAGTAATGATGCATACAAAAGAAAGGGTAGCTATTTTTTTCATTTATTTATTTTTTTCTAAAAATAGACATTAAATTAATTAACAGAAAATAATAAAGACAAAAGCCATTTAATACAGGATTTAAATTAATTTCTTAATATTGTATGTTTAATTTAGCACATGAATTACTTACACAAAGCAATAAAAGCAATCAACGAAATCCCCAAACCGGTAAAAACTTTTGCAACTAAAGCGTTAGTTTTATTAGTTGTTTGGCAGGTTGTTTACCTAGGTTTATTAGCGCCTAGCCGTATTATCGATAAACCACTTTCTATGTTTACCGGCAATGCAACTGCTTGGTGTGTTAAAAAATTGATGCCTGGGCATTCTATAGTGGTGAAAGAAGTATTGCAAAGAGAAAGGGTAGAAGCCCTAGAATTTGATTATTTAAAAACCACCATTTTTGCAGACGGAATGAAATTAATTGGCATTGCAGATGGTTGCAATGGCCTAAGCTTATTTATTTTATTTATTGGTTTCCTTATTGCTTATCCAGCATCTTTATGGCTTAAAATCAGGTATGGATTTTTAGGTTTAATATTAATTGTTTTGGTTAATATTTTAAGATGCACCGGCCTAGCCATGTTTGCCTATTTTAATCCTAAAGTTTTATTTTTTGCCCATCATTATTTATTTAAGGTAATGGTATATGGCATTGTATTTTTCTTATGGGTTCGTTTTACACAAATCAATCAAAAAAATAATCAACATGCCTAGAAAATTTTGGATTGGTTTAACGGTATTGTTTTTACTGTATAGTGCTTATTATAT
>JBILIO010000109.1:0-6526 GCA_044349915.1 Sphingobacteriales bacterium
TTTTATTAATTGGTCCAGATTCTAGAGCAGGTGCCATGGGCGATGGCGGTGTAGCAAGTAGCGCAGATGTGAATTCAAATCATTGGAACCCTTCTAAGTTTGCTTTTGTTGATAGACCTTATGCCATTGGTATTTCTTATACTCCATGGTTACAAAAATTAGTGCCAGATATTAACCTTGCTTATTTATCGGGCTATTATAAACTAGACAATAAGCAAGTATTCGGTGCATCTTTAAGATATTTTTCTTTAGGAGATATTACCTTTACCGATAATGCCGGAAATGTAACCGGGCAAGGTAATCCAAACGAATTTGCACTCGACTTATCTTATACCAGAAAACTTTCAGATAGGTTAGGATTAGGAACTGCATTTCGATTTATTAATTCCGATTTAGCACAAGGACAATTAGCCGCATCGGGCCAAGACATTATGCCAGGTAGAAGTGTGGCGGTAGATGTATCTACCTATTATCAAAATCCAGATTTAATTGTTGATGGTAAAAGAACAACCCTGTCTTTTGGCGCATGCGTTTCGAATGTAGGTGCTAAAATGAATTATACAAATTCTACCGATCGTTTTTTTATTCCAACTAATTTAAAAATTGGTATTGGTGGAAAAATGAAATTAGATGACTACAATGAAATTTCTGCCTTTGTGGAAGCGAATAAGTTATTAGTACCCACGCCTCCTATTTACGCTTACGATACTTTAAATAATCCGATTTATAATTTAGACGGTACTCGAAAAATTATTTCGGGTAAAGATCCAAATGTTTCGGTACCGACCGGAATCATCCAATCGTTTAACGATGCTCCAGGTGGCATGCAAGAAGAATTTAGAGAAATTTATTATTCGGCTGGTTTTGAATATTGGTACGATAAACAATTTGCTTTAAGAGCAGGTTACTTTTACGAGCATCCAACTAAAGGAGATAGACAATACTTTACCATTGGTGCAGGTATTAAATACAATATTTTCGGAATCGATCTTTCTTATTTAATTCCAACTAAACAACAAAATCCATTAGAGAACACTTTAAGATTCTCGCTTACCTTTAACTTCGAAGACATAAAAACCGATGAAAATTAAAATAGGATTTGGTTTTGATGTTCACCAGTTAAAAATCGGACATCCATTTATTATGGGTGGTGTTAACTTAGCGCACGACCGTGGCGCCTTTGGACATTCGGATGCAGATGTTTTACTTCATGCCATTTGCGACGCTATATTAGGCGCTGCAAACCTTCGAGATATTGGATTTCATTTCCCGAATACCGATGATAAATGGAAAGGTGTTTCTAGTATGCTATTACTTCAAGAAGTAATGAAATTAATTGCAGCTAAAAATTTTACATTGGGTAATATTGATTGCATGATTTGTTTAGAAGCTCCGAAAATTAATCCACATATTCCAGAAATGAAAACAAATATTGCTACTGCGATTGGCATTTCTGAAGAAGATATTTCTATTAAAGCAACCACAAATGAACAGATGGGTTTTATTGGTAGAGCAGAAGGCGTTGTTGCTTATGCCGTTGTCTTGTTAGAAAAAACTATTTAAATCCTCTTTGTCTTTTTGCTTCGAATGCCAATATGGCCGCTGCATTAGAGACATTCAAAGAATCTATCTTTCCCGACATAGGTATTTTTATTTGGCTCGCGTGTTCGAGCCAATAATCTGATAAGCCGGTTGCTTCTGTACCTAAAATGATGGCTGCTGGTTTACAAAAATCAACGTGATGGTAATCATCTTTAGCTGTTAAGGCCGCAGCATACGCTGTAATTTTATTTTTTTGTAACCAATGAAATAATTCTTCCGAACTACACACAACCATAGGAACGGTAAACACACAGCCAACACTTGAACGAATAACATTAGGATTGAATAAATCTGTTTTTAAATCGCAAACAATTAATGCATCCATTTTTGCGGCATCTGCCGTACGTAAAACAGCTCCTAAATTACCTGGTTTTTCTACTGCTTCGAGTACCATTAACAATGGATTTTCGTTAAGTGTTAAATCTTCTAAGGCTAAAAAAACTGGTTTGATGATTGCCAATAAGCCATCAGAATTTTCGCGATAAGCAATTTTCGCAAAGACATCTTTAGTAACTGGATAAATTTGATCGGCAGGAAAATTTTCGACAGGCCCTGCAATTTCTTCGCAATAAAACAAAGAGGCTATTTCGTGCCCTGCGCTTAAGGCTAAGGCTATTTCTCGTTTTCCCTCCACCACGATTAAGCCTTCTGATTTTCGATCAGCTGATTTATCAATTAAGCGATTAATATGTTTAATCTTTGGATTTTGTAAACTAGAAATTAGTTCGGTGTGCAACATTTAGATTTTATTTTCTAATGTATCAATGCCACAATTACAATTACCTGCACATTTACCTTTTGCAGTAAAATTGCGGTAAACCATGTTGCCTAAATAGAGCACAGCAGCAATTACTAATAATGCGACCAATAATTCTTGAACCATATACAAATATAAAAATATTATTAATGTGCAGCGAGCCAATTTTCGCCAATTCCAATTTCAACTAAAATTGGCACCTCAAGGGGCAGCGCATTTTTCATGTTCGTTTCAATAATCACCTTCATTTGATCAACTTCTTGCAAGGGCACTTCGAAAACTAATTCGTCATGTACTTGCATGGTCATTTTAGATTGCAAACCTTGCGCCTTAATTGTTGCATGAATTTTTATCATGGCCATTTTTATCATATCGGCTGCCGAACCTTGAATAGGCGCATTGATGGCATTTCGTTCTGCAAAGCCTCTCACTGTTGCATTTGCTGAATTAATGTCTCTCAGGTAACGCCTGCGTTTCATGATGGTTTCTACATAACCGTTTTCTCTGGCGAAATCGATTGTTTGCGCCATGTAATTTTTGATTCTCGGAAATTGAATAAAATATTGCTCAATAATTTCTGCCGCTTCTTTTCTTGGAATATTTAAATTTTGCGATAAACCAAATGCTGATTGTCCATAAATGATTCCAAAATTTACGGCCTTTGCATTTCTTCTTTGCTCCGCCGTTACCTCTTCAACTGCTACACTATAAATATTTGCTGCCGTTGCGGTATGAATATCTAAACCATTTACAAAAGCCTGTAACATGTTTTCTTCTTTTGCCATTTCGGCTATAACCCTTAATTCTATCTGCGAATAATCGGCAGAAATAATTACATGATTCGCATCTTTTGCAATAAATGCTTTCCTCACTTCTCTTCCTCGAGCTGTTTTAATTGGAATGTTTTGCAAGTTTGGATTATTAGAACTCAACCTACCAGTAGCTGCAACCGCCTGATTATAGGAGGTATGAACCCTTCCAGTTTTTGGATTAATCATTTCTGGCAAAGCATCTACATAAGTAGATTTTAATTTTTGTAAGGTTCTAAAACTTAAAATATGCTGCACAATTTCGTGCTTAGGTGCCAGCAACGATAAAATATCTTCCCCTGTTTGGTACTGTCCTGTTTTTGTCTTTTTTGCTTTGGGATCGAGTTGTAACTTATCAAATAATACTTCTCCTAATTGTTTTGGCGAAGCAATATTAAATTTCACGCCGGCTAATTCAAATATTTCTTTTTCTGCTTTTGCTATGTCTACTGCTAGCTCAATTGACAATTGCGCCAATACTTCTTTATCAATTTTTACCCCTTCAAATTCCATATCGGCTAAAACATACACCAATGGATTTTCTACCTTACTTGCTAAATCGCTTGCCTGAGTTGCAATTAACATTGGCTCGAAAACTTCTTTTAATTGCAAGGTAATGTCTGCGTCTTCGGCTGCATATTCTTTCACTACATCAACGGCTACATCTCTCATGCTGCCTTGGGTTTTACCCTTTTTGCCAATTAATTCTGTAATAGATACAGGCGAATATTGCAAGTAATTTTCTGCTAGCACATCCATGCCATGTCTGGCATCGGCATCAATTAAATAATGCGCCAACATGGTATCAAATAACACGCCTTTTACTTCAATGCCATACCACTTCAATAATAAAATATCGTATTTAATATTTTGACCTATTTTCTGAATGGCAGGATTGACGAGTACTGATTCAAATTCTTTTAATACTGCAATGGCTTCGTTTTGCTCAGCCGATAATGGCACATAATAAGCCTCGCCTTTTTTAAAGGAAAAAGAAAGTCCTACTAGCTCTGCTATGTTTGCATCGGTTGAAGTAGATTCGGTATCGAAACAGATAGCGCTTTGCGCATTTAATTGCACAATTAAATTTTGCCTGGCTGCTGATGTATCAACTAAATGGTATAGGTGCTCGGTATCTTGAATGGTTTTAAAATTAATTAATTCGAATTCTTCTGTTTCGTCTTGCGGCTCAAATGCAGCAGCCCTAGGGCTTCCGAACAAATCCATTTGGGAAGTATTAGTCGATTTTACTGTTTCTGTTATTTTAAAATCTTCGCCAAAAACACGACGACCCAATGTTTTGAATTCTAATTCTGCAAATAAAGGTTCTAGTAAATTTCTATCCGGTGCTTCTAATAATAATCCAGCTTCGTCTAAATCTACAGGCACATCTAAAATAATGGTGGCTAATTTTTTAGAAAGCAAACCCTGTGCTTGAAAATTTTCGACATTTTCTTTTTGCTTGCCTTTTAACTCGTGTGCATTTGCAAAAATATTTTCCATCGAACCATAACGACGAATTAATTCTTTCGCTGTTTTTTCGCCAATGCCTGGTATACCAGGTATATTATCTACTGCATCACCCCATAAACCTAATATATCAATCACTTGATGCACATGCTCAATCTCCCATTTCTTAAGCACTTCGGGCACTCCCATAATCTCCACATCATTTCCCATTCTAGCGGGTTTGTAAATAAAAATATTTTCAGAAACCAATTGCGCAAAATCTTTATCGGGTGTCATGCAATAAACGGTATAGCCTTCTTTTTCTGCTTTTTTGGCAAGCGTACCAATAATGTCATCGGCTTCGAAACCGTCTTTTGTAATAACAGGAATTTTAAATCCTTCGATTAATTGAAAAACGTATGGAAGTGCTGCCGATAAATCTTCGGGCATGGCCTCGCGGTGCGCTTTGTATTCAACAAAATCGGTATGGCGTTCGGTTGGCGCTTTTGTATCAAAAACCACCGCAATGTGACTTGGCTTTTCTCTTCTCAATAATTCTAATAAAGTATTGGCAAAGCCAAATACAGCCGATGTGTTTAGGCCATTGGAGGTAAATCTTGGCGATTTACTCAAGGCGAAATGTGCGCGATAAATCAACGCCATTCCGTCTAATAGGTATAATTTCTTGTCTTGCATATGCTTGTTCCAAAGTTATAATAATCTTCATATTTATTAGTCAAATAAGGCGCCTGATTTTAGCATTTTATGAATAATACTTAGCTTTAGGCATGGGAAAATTAATCAGCTGCGACTGGTGCTTATCGGATCCTATTTATACCCAATACCACGACGAGGAATGGGGCAGAGAATGCCGCGATGATCGCGTACATTTTGAGTTTTTAATTTTAGAAAGTGCACAAGCAGGTTTGAGTTGGCTAACGGTGCTCAAAAAAAGAGCAGGATACAAAAAAGCCTTTGCTAATTTTGATGCAAAAAAAGTGGCCAAATTTGACGAAGCTAAAATTGAATCCCTTATGCAATTTGATGGTATTATTCGAAATAGACTTAAAATAAAATCGGCTATTAGTAATGCGCAAATATTTTTATCTATACAAAAAGAGTACGGCAGTTTTGATGCTTATTTATATTCTTATATGCCCAATAATAAACCCGTTATCAATAAAAGAAAATCGCTCAAAGACTTGCCAGTAAGTAGTGTGGAGTCTGACGCTATTAGTAAAGATTTAAAGAAAAGAGGATTTAAATTTTTTGGATCGACAATTTGTTATGCATACATGCAAGCAATGGGCATGGTGAATGATCATTTAATAAGCTGTCATTGCTATTGATTTAAAGCTCTGTTGATGGATCCCAAAATACTTTTTTGAAATTGACAATTTGATCTTGCGAAATTTGATGCCCTTCGGAAATCAACAACTCTTCCATTAAGTTTTCGCCTGGAAAATGATGTTTGCCAGAAAGCATGCCATTTCTATTGACTACTCTATGTGCAGGAACATCTAACATTTGATGAGAGGCATTCATGGCCCAACCTACCATTCTTGCTGCATTTTTAGCGCTTAAAAAATTGGCAATTGCACCGTAAGAAGTTACACGACCCTCGGGTATTTTTTTAACTACCGCATAAACCTGCTCAAAAAAATTATTTTCCGATTTATTCAAAACTAAATTTTAAATAATTAATGTTTTTACCAACTGCTAAATATTTTTTTTCGTAAGTGGTTTGAATTTGCAGTAATTCATCTAGCATTTCATCATTATATAAATCGGCAGTTGCGGCCAGAACTTGAATTGACTTATCTTGTACTAAGCTATGAGTATAGTCATACAAGGCATCACTATCTGTTTTAAGATGTACAATTCCATTTGGCTTAAGTATGTTTTGATA
>JBILIO010000110.1:0-6507 GCA_044349915.1 Sphingobacteriales bacterium
GTGACAAACAATCATTCCCATTTGCATGCTTTGCCAAGAGAGATTTGCAGGTGGTCGTAATCTTCTGTTTCTTAATACCTCTCCTTGTTCGTTAGTGATAATGGTATCGCCATAATACACATCGGCATTTTCATTATTTTGAAATACTTTTTCAATGGTGTCGTTTGCAAAAAACTCATCGCCCGAATTCAAAAAAATTAAATACGCTCCATTTGCTTTTTCGATGCCTTTGTTCATGGCATCATAAATTCCATGATCCTTTTCCGAAAGCCAATATGCTACTCCCTTTGGAAAAGACTTTACCATAGCGAGTGTTTGATCTTTCGAAGCACCATCGATGATCACATGTTCTATGTTTTTGGTAGTTTGATTTGCAACCGATCGCAAAGTGCGTTCAATAAGCTGTTCGCTATTGTATACGACCGTTATAACAGACACCAATGGAGGGTTTGCTATACTTATATTCTCTGAAAATCTTAACCCGCCTTCTTGCATATCAAAAAAAACCCCCGGATGCAATCCGAGGGTGTAAATGTTTTACCAGCTAAAATTATTTATTAGGTTTTCTAGCTTTAAATTTCTTAGCGTCTTGCGATCCTAATCTAACCATTGCGCAACGGAAACCGATGTCTGAGGTAGATGCATCTTCATCCATAAATCTACGAACACCAGGATTTAAGAAATAAGCGCGATCATTCCAAGATCCACCTTTGTATACTCTTGCTTTGTTATTGATCATGCTAGTTACACCATAAGCATACATAGACTCATCGTCAATGTCACCGCGTTTATCAGGGCTTGCATAGGCATCATAATCAACTACTCTTTTTACATGTCCTAAACTATCTTTTTCTGCAATGTTTCCATCGGCATCTGTTGCAGGTTTAGTATATACGTTTCCACGGAATGGATTAAAATCACTTTTATCTTCTGGAGATAAAGGACGGTAAACATCCATCACCCACTCACTTACATTTCCGGCCATATTATATAAACCAAAATCGTTAGGAACAAATGCTCTTACCGGACCAGTAATATCGTAACTGTCATTTAAATAACCAGCAACACCCATATTATCTCCACGACCTCTTTTGTAATTGGCATACATGATACCTTTTCCTTTTCCTTCTGGATCACGCGTGGTTAAACCATTCCAGGCATATAGTCTTTTTTGATTTACGTTTTCGAATTGCGAATTTCCTTTCAATGCTTTTGCTGCATATTCCCATTCTGATTCTGTTGGTAAACGATAATTAGGTAATAAAATACCGTCTTCTAAACGCACACGACGAGTTGGCTCGCCATTTGGATCTAAGTTTTTTAAATTCTTTTTTACCATACCTTCGTATTGGCCAGAAAGATAAGCTTGTGTACTAAAGTTATCTTCGTTCACTTGATTAGGATTGTCTTTTAAAATTCCTTTATCAATTAAAATTCTTTCGTTTACGCGATCTGTTCTCCAAGCACAATATTCATTTGCTTGAGTCCAAGAAACACCTACTACTGGATAGTTTTTGTATGCTGGATGGCGTAAGTAGTTATCTACATAAGGCTCATTAAATCCAAGTGGATTTCTCCAAGCTAAAGTATCTGGCAATGCTTTTTCATATACTTCAGGATAATCTGCGCCATAAACACGCTTTAACCAATATAGATATTCGCAATAGTCCACGTTTGTTACTTCTGTTTCATCCATATAAAAGGAAGAAATAGAAACTCTTCTTTCGTAATTGTCATTATCGAAAGCTAAATCTTGCTCCATAGAACCCATTACAAAAGTTCCACCTTCTATAAACATTAAACCTGGTCCTGTTGCTTGTTCTGCGTCTTTGTAAACTTGAAAGCCACCGTTCTTTTTGTCGTTGTATTTCCAACCTGTTCTTGATGATTTCTCAGAACATGATGAAACAGTAACTAGCATACCTGCCATCAAAAAGTAAACAGAAAAATTGATTAATTTTTTCATCTGTATGTTATTTTATTTGTTTTGCGTTCTTTGGTAAATTACCAAATAAGCGGTGTTGAATTAAGATTTAACGAAGTAAATATATTTATTATTATTCAAATACTTAGAAAGAAGGGCAATTTACACGTTTGTAATTTTTACCCTTAGCCTTCGAAGCTGGTTGCTGCAATTGGATTGACAATGAAAATTCATGCGCTCCAGATGCAGAAGCCCTTAACTCTGAAGTAATGATATCATAGCTATAGCCAAACTTGTAAATGTCGTATTTAAAGCCAATTAAGCCTATAAATGAGTCGCCATTTACAAAACTAGAACGATACCACGAACCTGCTACAATTGGGCCTCTGTTATAATACATACCAATATTCAACTGACTGTTAGATCCCTGTTGTTGGTATAATATGTTTGGTGAAATAGAGGCATTGTATTGTCTTTTACCAACTGGAATAAAACCACCGGCATGTATGGTGTATTTGCGAGGTAAAGGAGAGTTTCCACCATCAAAGGATTGATTCGGTTCCACTAGATGATCTATCGAGAAACCTCCAAAAAAGTTTTCAGAAAATAAGATAGCACCTGTTCCAAAATCTAAATAACTAGCATTTAAATTACCTGCTGAAGGGTCGTTGGTGGTGTAAATTGGTGTGCCTTGTGCATCGTAACCCCAAATTAAATTGTTGGTATTCACCGAATTAGAAGAAAATGAGGTGGAAATTGCAGGCTTAATCATTATTTTTCTGTTTACTTTTAGGTTATAAGAGTAAACAGCAGTAATACGGGTTGCTTTAAAAACACCATTTGCTTGGTTATCATTTGCAACCATTATGCCAATTCCACCATTTAAATTTGGCATATATTGATCATAAGAGAAAGCAGTGTTTCTATAAGCTTTATTAATTCCTGGCCATTGATTACGGTGATTTAAAATAACCCTTGGGCCATCTGCAGTACCAGCAAAACCAGGGTTTAGGTAAAGAGGCGCGGCGTAAAACTGCGAATAATGAGGGTCTTGCGCTTTAACAGTTGTTAAGGCTAATAAACCAAAAAATAATAATCCTAATTTCTTTTTTAACATAGGTAAAAACAATTTTAGAATATCTGCTATTCTAAGTCAGAACATCAAATATAGATAAAATATTTATTGAATAAAAATAGGCAATTTTATAGACTAATATCCGTTTAAACAGGAATTTTAATGAAATTTGGGGCTATTTGTAAGAAATAGCCTTATTTTTAAGTTTATCGCAATTATGAAAATCAAGAAATACCTCTTTTTTTACCTTTTTTTAGGCTTTTCTGCGCAATCGGGTTCAACAATGGCTCAGCAATTAAACGCCTATAAGCTAAATTGGAGCGTCAATGAATTCGCAGATGTTAAATCGCAGTCGCAAAAAGTGGAGCTATTTGAGGAGGCTATTTTTGATGTGCAACTTAAACACATGCCTATTTGGAATAAAAAGTTTGCAGGCAATTTTACCGATGCTGTTTTAGTAAATCCCATTTACGAACCTGCTGCCCTTGCATACGATAACTTAATTAGCACCCAATTAACTGCGGCAGCAAGCATTCATGCGGCGGTTGTTTTTGAAAAGAAAATTCCTTCTTTACTTGTTTCCATTGTACCCTTCAGAAAAAATACCGAAACCGGAAAAATAGAAAGATTAGTTTCTTTTGAAGTAAAGTTATTAACTACAGGATTGAAGAAAACTATTTTAAATACTAGAAATTATGCCGCTCATTCTGTTTTACAAAATGGCACCTGGACTAAACTAGGCATTGCTAATGATGGTATTTATAAAATTGGTTTTGCTGAATTAAAAAAGATGGGCCTCAACCCAGAATCGATTGATCCAAGAAATATTCGTATTTATGGAAATGGAGGTGGCATACTTCCAGAAATCAACAGCGCGAGCCGATACGACGATTTAACAGAAAATCCGATTTTAGTTTTTGGAGAAGCCGATGGTAAATTTAATGAATCAGATTACCTGTTGTTTTATGCGTTTGGACCAAATATTATTTATCCAGATACCATTCAAAATACTTTTTCACATACAACCAATTCGTACACTTTAAAAAGTAATTATTTTATTACTACAGATATAGGCCCTGGTAAAAGAATTGCAAATCAAGAAAACCTTAACGAAACACCCAATAAAATTATAGACAGCTATAATTATTTTGAATTACATGAATTGAATAATTCGACAGGCGTTAATTTAACCATAAAAAGTGGCAGAGAAAGATGGGGTGAAGAATTTGGTAATTTACTTTCTTATGATTTTAAGTTTACCCTTCCAACATTGGCTGCTGGAAAACCTGTGAAATTTAGAGCAGATTTAATTGGTCGATCGCAAAATCCAGCTAACAGTTCTTTTGTAATCAAAGCAAATGGCACGACAACCAATACCTTAATTTGTTCTGGTGTAGAGTTTAGTTACGATGCGTCCTATGGCTCGATTGTAAGTACCGGCTACACCACCGTTCCTAACCCAACAGAAAACTTGCTCATCAATATTACTTATAACAAACCAGACTTGACCGCAACCGGTTATTTAAATTTTATTCAAATAAATGCTATTAGTAAATTAAAATTAAATGGGAATTTTTTAAAGTTTAGTAGCATAGAAAGTTTTGGCAAAGGCAAAATTAGTCAATTTAGTATTGATGCTATTAATCCAAGCGAAATAACAATTTGGGACATTACGAACAAAACAAATCCAGTAAATCAATTATTTACGACCAATAATAATATTGCTCAATTTACCAATAAAACAGAGGTATTAAAAGAGTTTGCCGTATTTAAAGGAACAGATTTTCCAAAGCCCGAAATACTAGAAAAAATCGAGAACCAAGACTTACACGCGCTCGATTTTGCAGACCTGATTATTATTTCGGCTGCAGATTTTGTGTCTGAGGCCGAGCGTTTAGCTGCCTTCAGAAGAGCGAATAACAATTTGCGTGTATTGGTTATTACGGAAGATAAAATTTTTAATGAATTTAGTGCAGGCGTAAAAGACGCGAGTGCCATAAGAGATTTTGTAAAAATGTTTTACGATAGAGCTGGTACAAATGAAGCAAACATGCCAAAATATTTATTACTATTTGGAGATGGCTCTTACGATAATATTGGCTATGTAAAAAACAATACCAATTTTGTTACCTCTTTTGAAAGTAGGAATTCGCATTCTCCTTTTGGCTCTTATGTAAGTGACGACTTTTTTGGTTTACTTGACGAAAGCGAAGGTGATTTTGACTACAACGGAAACCCAGTATATGGAGCCGCTGCATTAGATGTAGCCGTTGGTAGAATGCCTATTCAATCTGCATTAGAAGCAAGACAAATGGTCGACAAATTAATTTCTTACAGTAGTTTAAGAGGCGATTGGAAAAATAAATATGTATTAGTGGCCGATGACCAAGATGGAAACTTACATTTAAATCATGCCGAAAACCATTACCGAACCATCAGAAATTTAACCAAAAATTATAATATTGATAAAATTTATTTAGATGCCTATCCTCAAATTAGCACACCTGCTGGAAGCCGCTATCCAGAAGTAAACAACGCCATTAACCAAGCAATGGCTGCAGGCGCATTGGTGATTAATTATATTGGACATGGAGGAGAAGTTGGTCTTGCACACGAAAAAGTTGTTACCCTAGATGACATTCGTTCTTGGAAAAACAAATCAAGTATGCCACTGCTTTTTACTGCAACTTGTTCGATCAGTAGATGGGACGACCCTGCCTTTCAATCGGCCGGAGAACAATGCTTATTAAACGCCGAAGGTGGCGCTATTGCTATGTTTACAACCACTCGCGTGGTTTTTGCAAACGAAAACGAAGCCATTAATCAAAGTTTTATCAAAGCACTTTTTGATGCTACCAATATAGGCAGCAACAATACGCTTGGCGATTTATTTAGAAAAAGTAAAAATTTAAATGGCTTAGGCTTGACTATTAATCAAAGAAATTTTTCTTTATTGGGTGACCCTTCTTTGCCATTTGCTATTCCGCAATACCGTATCGTAACAGAAAAAGTAAATGAAAAATTAATCAGTGCTCAAAATTTAGATACGTTAAAAGCGCAGAGTTTAGTAAATATCAAGGGTTATATCGCCGATCAAAATGGAAATAAAATAAATAACGTTTCGGGTGTTTTATACCCAAGTATTTTTGATAAAAAAACTACTTCTAAAACGCTTGGGCAAGACCTTGGCGTGAATGGAAGTAGGGTGCAAAATTTCGACATTCAAAAAAATATTATTTACAAAGGTAAAGTAAGTGTAACGAATGGTACGTTTGATTTTAGTTTTGTGGTGCCAAAAGATATTTCGTATCAAGCAGGTGCCGGCAGACTCAGCTATTACGCGCAGGTGGGGCCGCAAGAGGCCATCGGTTCTTTTGACAGCATTGTAATAGGTGGATCTACTAATGCTAGCAATTCGGATAAAATTGGACCAGAAATTAAAACTTATTTGAATTCCGAAAATTTTGTCATGGGCGGCATCACTAACGAAAATCCTAATTTAATAGTG
>JBILIO010000021.1:0-14165 GCA_044349915.1 Sphingobacteriales bacterium
AAAGTGAGAGCCATTAGGTATTTTTAAATGCTATTATATTATTCATATATGCTTTTTTTTTTAATAACTTAGTTCCTTGATTTTTATAAAATTCATAAATAAAACATGAAAATATTTAAATATTGTATACTTTTTCTTTTGACCTATTGTTCGCTTGATGCTTCGGCACAATTGTATATTTCATCTGGAACAGAATTTTATATTGCTCCTTCGGAGCAGTTTACTACTTTAGAGCAGGTTCAAAATGCTGGTACATTAACTATTGCAGCAGGTGCAACGGCCACGCTTAATGGTGGTGCAACTGGCGATGGTGTAATTAAAGGTACGACAACTTCCAATTTAGTAATTGGTGGAACCAGCACAACAGGTACTTATAACTTTGATCAAACAACTCCGGGCACTACCAATGTGCTAAAGGATTTAACGTTAAGCGGAAGCACTACTGCAACGCTGGGTAATACTTTAAACATTGTTGCAGGAGCTACTGCAGGAACAGTCATTGTTGGCTTGGGTACCACCCTAACTACAGCAGGTAACTTAATTATAAAATCTAACGCTGACGGCACAGCCCGCATTGGTACCTCTTCTGGAACTATTTCGGGCAATGTGGTAGTGGAAAGATATTTACCAGCTACGCGAAGGGCTTACCGCTTTCTAGCTGCGCCTGTAACTACAACAGGTGGTGTTTATGCTTCATGGCAAGAATCGGGTACGAACGCTGCAGGTTTAGGTATTCAAGTTACTGGTATTGCATCAGCAACAGGTGGCGTTGATGCAACTACTGGTTTAGATAAAACCATCAGCGGTAGCAGTTCTATGTTTAGCTATAACGGTTCGGCTTGGGTAGCAGTTACCAATACAAATACCACACAACTTACGCCAGGCGCAGGTTTCCGCGTGCTAGTAAGAGGAGATAGAATGACAGATTTATATGCAAGTAGTACTCCTGCTGCAACGGCAACAACTATTAAAGCTACTGGCGCAGTTGGACAAGGAACCGTTACTTTAAGCTCTTTAGTTACCGGATTTAATTTATTGGGTAATCCTTATCCAAGTTCGATTGATTGGAATGCAACAGGATGGCAAACTGCTAGAAATGCAACCAATGTTTATGATGCGATTTATATTTACGATCCAGCACTCACGGCATCGACTTCGGGCATGACTTACCCTACTTATCTTACTGGTGTAGGTGGAACAAATAATGGTAGCAATATCATTCGTTCCGGTCAAGCCTTTTTTGTAAATGCAGCTGCTGGTGCTTCGATTAGTTTTTCAGAAGCGTATAAAAGCACCACAGTTACAGGTGGATTTTTTAGATCAGCTACGCCAGAATTCATGCGCGTAACTTATATGCAAAACAACGAACATTTAGATGATATCATTATCAATTTCAATGATGATGCACAAGCAGGTTTCGATCCAAGATTTGATGCCATCAGCATGGGTGGCGATGCCAACGGTTTAGCTAGTTTTAAAAATGCAGATCGTTTAGCAATCCATACTAGACCAACAGCGGTAGGCGAAGATTCAGTAGCATTATCTGTAAGAAATACCACCACTGGAAATTACCAATTGAAGTTTTCGGAGATGGAAGGTTTTGCTGCAAGTACAGACATAACTTTACTAGATAAATTCTTAAATGTGCAATACGATGTAAAGCAAGATAGTATTGTAAACTTTGAAATTACATCAGATGTCAACACCAAAGGCGATGATCGTTTTTGGTTATTCTACAATCATAAATCAACAGGCATAAATCAACAAGCGTTGCTAAAAAACAAAATCAGTGTGTATCCAAATCCTGCTAGCAGCGTAATTAATATGTCTTTAAAATTAGCAGCAAATCAAAAAAGTACTTATACCTATAACATCTACAATCAGCTAGGTGCAATGGTGCAAGCGGGTTCGGTAGATTTTGCAAATGCTAATGTATCACAAATTAGTATTGAAAATTTAAGCTCAGGAGTTTATTTCATCAGTGCAAGCAATGGCAAAGATTTGCAAACTATCAAATTCGTAAAATAATTCAAAGACATTTTTAAAATATAAAATATTAACAGATGAATTCGTTTAAAAAAATTACTTTCCTTATCGTACTTACTTTAACTTTTACAAGTTTAAATGTAAGTGCAGAAACAGCAGAGGAGGAATCATACAATACCGGTATCATGGAGAACGATAAATTACCAACCATGGAATTTGATTTTGGTCCGAGCGCCGATGCAGTAGCACCAGGTGGAGACCCAGGAACAGTTCCAGGCTTTGATGATCAAACTAATGATATTCCAATTGATGGCGGCATCTCTATTTTATTAGGCGCAGGTTTAGCTTATGGCGCGGCGAGATTAAGAAAGAAAAAAGAAGATACTGATTTGTTTGTTTAAGCAATCAAGAAATCATATAGAAATAAAAAAGGCTCGGAATTTTCCGAGCCTTTTTTATTTCGAATTATTAGCTATATTTTTTTCAATTTTCTTTAAAATTTCAATTTGCTTTGCTTGACTATCGAACAATATTTTAATTTGATCTTCTAATAATAAATCTATTTTCTGATTCAAAGACCTTATTTCTAATTCTGCTTTTAAGTTAATGAGGTAATCGTTTTCACTTCTTTTGCGGTCTTTTTCTTCTTGTCTGTTTTGGCTCATCATAATAATGGGTGCTTGTAATGCTGCAATACAAGACAAAATCAAATTCATTAAAATAAATGGAAATGGATCAAAGGTATTTGCCGCACTGGATAAAGAATTATATACAATCCAACTAATTAAGATGATGAAAAAAGAAATGATAAAAGACCAACTTCCGCCAAATCGGGCCACTTTATCCGAAATTTCTTGACCATTCGTTAAGATATCTTTTGGAGGGTTTAAAAGATTCTCAATGATCAAATTTTCGTCTTCAATTGTTTTTTTAACAATGTTTTGAAGTTTAATTAATTGTTCGCTTTCAGAATAGAGCAGTTTTTTGATATCCTTATCCATAATGTTGATGGTTTTATAGCTTAAATATAGCCCTAAATTAAATGCTTTGTGTGAAAATGATGTTTTTTACCTAAATACAGCAATATCACACAAACATATGAGGTGTAACGGAGACATTTTTTATTTTAATAATTTGTTTAAATTGCTAATTATTAAAAATTAAATTTAGTTGTACCCATATGACTTTACGCAAATTCCTTACCCTGTTATTTTTATTTGTTTTGACTAATAATCTAATCGCTCAAAATGCAGGTATTTATTTCGATGGAACAGACGATTATGTGATGTCGGACATTTCTCCAATTGCCGGAAATACAGCTAAAACAGTAGAGGCCTGGATTAAAACCACGGCTAATAGTAACCCTTCGGCTGGGGGGGTACAAAAAGTGATTGTTGAAATGGGACTCATGTCTACAGGTACTCGATTCACATTTAATCTTTTAAACAACAATGCCATACGACTAGAAGTGGAAGGTAACGGAATCAATGGCACGACTGCTGTTAACGATGGCCAATGGCATCATGTGGCTGGAGTTTACGACCCATTAGCCATTACCAAAGTGGCACTTTATTTAGATGGAGTGTTAGAAGCCTCTGGTAATTTAACAGTTACTGTCAATACAGCAGCAACAGGTAATATTCAAATAGGAAGAAGGTGCGATGGCCTACATTATTTTAATGGTACCATAGACGAGGTAAGGGTTTGGAATGTAGCCCGAACAGCTTCGCAAATTGCAAATAATAGAAATGTAGAATTGTGTAATTCGACTGCTAATTTGGTGGCTTATTTTCCAATGAATGAAGGAACGCCAGGAGCTACAAATACCGCGAATACAAGTATTTCCTCTTATGGAAATACTTTTGGAACGGGCGTATTAAATGGTTTTACGCTTTCGGGTTCAACTTCTAATTTTGTTACAGGAAAACCTTTAGGTGCAGGCTTGAGCGTCAATAAAATTAATTTAACTAAGTGTAATGCCTATAATTGGCCAGTTACGAATCAAACTTATAATACCAGCGGAACGTATATTGGAAGAATTGCAAAAGTCAATGGTTGTGATTCTATTATCAAATTAAATTTAAATATTACCACTATTTTAAGAAGTAGTATTACGGTTAAAGCATGCGATACTTTTACTTGGGCGCTCAATGGTCAAACCTATGGAGCCTCTGGAAGCTATGCAGATACTTTACTTTCAGCCAGCGGTTGCGATTCAATTGTTACGTTAAATTTAACTGTCAATCCAATTCCGCCAACGATTCAAAATATTAGTGCATGCGAGGTCTATACCTGGCCAGAAAATAATCAACGCTATACGCAGAGTACGCAAGCTTTTGCTATTTTAAAAAATGCAAGAGGATGTGATTCTTTAATTACTTTAAACTTAACTATCAATAAAAAAGATTCAGCAGACTTTAATGTCAATCAATGTAATCCATACACTTGGTCTGCCACCGGCATAACCTATAGTAAATCTGGGGCTTATAAAGCAATTTTAGTTACTTCGAAGGGTTGTGATTCTTTAGTTACATTGCATTTAACGATATCGCCTGCATTCAGAATCGTTCAATCTGAAATTGCTTGTCAATCTTTTACTTGGGATAAAAACGGTAAAGTATATACCACTACAACAACCGATTCGGTAATATATAAAACAGCAGCAAATTGTGATTCAATTATTGTATTAGATGTTTTTATTATCAATTTTGATATTACCGTTTCAAATAAAACAACTTATTTGGAAGC
This sequence comes from Sphingobacteriales bacterium, assembly GCA_044349915.1. Classification (GTDB taxonomy): domain Bacteria; phylum Bacteroidota; class Bacteroidia; order Sphingobacteriales; family Sphingobacteriaceae; genus CAIKLP01. The sequence goes on from JBILIO010000021.1 coordinate 4,735, forward strand.
GAATTTAGCAGGCGCAGAATACCAATGGGTAAATTGTTTTACCAGACTACCTATTGTAGGGGCTACCGCTCAAACCTTTACACCTACTGCAACTGGAAACTATAAATGTTTAATTACTTATTTAGGTTGCGTAGATTCTTCTGCTTGTACAATTTTTGTAAAAACAGTTGGGGTAAATAATTCGACTAAAAATAATATTAAAATTTATCCAAATCCAACTAACAATATTATTTATGTGCAGGGCTTGAGCGATATCGAAAATAATATAGTGGAGCTTTACGATGTGCAAGGAAATTTAATGTTAAGCAAAGAAATGCTTGGAAATGGCATGATAGATTTAGCGAAATTCGCTAATGGTATCTATGTGATTAAAATAGGCGGGGCGTTTCAGCGAATTGCGAAGATGTAGGTTATTTGTTTTCAAAGAATTTTTTCGCTAAACCAAATGCGCTTGCAATAAATCGTTCGCAATATACAATTCGCCGCGGGCTAGCCATTGCTGTTCGGCGCTTGGCGAAACAATAATGGGCATGCGTTTTTTGGTATTGTGAATTTCGCTCATGAGTGCATTGGCTTGCATGGTAAGCATGGCATAAGTGTGCTGTATTTCTCCTGTGCTTTGGTCCAACCAATGGCTCCAAATGCCTGCAAATGCAAAGCTTTGCTGCTCAGGTAACTCAATAAAATATTTTTCTTTTTTCAATCCTTTTGCGTCTAACCATTTCCATTCGAAAAAACCATCGGCAATAATTAAACACCTATTTTGTGTATAGTTTTTAAAAGAAGGTTTTTCTTGAAGAGTTTCTACTCTGGCATTCAAAGTGTTTTTTCTAAAGCTGGTATCTTTAGCCCAGCTAGGCATGAGGCCCCAGTTCGATAAAATAATTTTATCGGGTTGTTGCGTGGTAATGATGGGTGTTTTTGGAAAGCTGAAACCATTGTAGATAGTAGGCTCAATGCTGATGCCTTCGGCCACTTTGGCTTTGAACCGATGCTCGAGTGCTTGCGCAGTTTGAGATTGTTTAGAATGAAAACACATTATACTTTTACGGTTATAATATCACTTAATTTAGTGGTGTACCTAGGCGATAGTCGTTCTTGTTTCATTTTCCAAATGCGACGATCTTGCGAGCCTAATCTTATTTTTTGTTGACCAAATATATTATTTATTTTGTCAAATGCCTTCATCAATGGGGCATGTAGCTCATTACTATTATTAAATACGGATAATTGTTTTTGGTATTCGGGTGTAATGTCTTGTACCATTACGCCGGCTTTTTTATATTGATATTCTGCTTGAAATATTTTTTTTAGGGCTGCGGTTGCAAATTGAGAAAGCTCGATGCTAGAGTTAGTAGGGAAGGGGAGTTGCACCAAAACATGTTGGTGGTATTGTGCTAAATCTTGTCGATGCCCATTGGTATGAATAAACACCAGCAGGCTATTGCAGCACGATTGTTGTTTGCGTAGTTTTTCGGCGCAAGCCACTGCAAAGGTAGATACGCGTTCTTCTAAATAATTTAAATCGTTGGTATTGCGGTCGAAAGTTCGGGTGGTGGCAATATTTTTTTTTGCGCCAAGGCTTTCTAAATCTAGGGTAGGCAAACCTTGTAAATCTCTTTTTAAACGAATGCCCACAATGCCCATATTTTTTTTAATCCAAGCATCGTTGGTCAATGTAAAATCGTAAGCGGTAAATACATTAATGGCTTTTAGTTTTTTACTTAGCTGCGAACCGATACCCCAAACATCTTCTATTTTCAACCATTTGAGCGCTTTGATTATTTTTTCTTCGCTGTCTATAATGTATACGCCTGCCGTTTTTTCGGGATATTTTTTTGCAATGCGATTGGCCAATTTTGATAAAGCTTTGCTTGGTGCAATGCCTACGCTAATGGGTATGCCGGTCCAGGTAAATACTTTTTCTCGCATGCTTGCTCCGTAGCTTTGCAAATCAAAAAACTCAAAACCGACCAGCTTTAAAAATAATTCGTCGATGCTGTAAATTTCTATTTCGGGACTGTACTCCGATAAAATTTGCATCACCCGATTACTGAGGTCGCCGTAAAGCGGAAAGTTAGCAGAGAATACACTTACGTTGTGTGTACGAAATAGCGCGTCGTATTGATAGGCGGGCGCGCCCATAGGAATGCCTATGGCTTTTGCTTCGTTGCTGCGTGCAATTACACAGCCATCGTTATTCGATAAAACCACTACTGGTTTACCATTTAATTCGGGCCGAAATAAACGCTCGCAAGAAGCGTAAAAATTATTGCAATCGACTAAAGCGAACATGGTATTTTTTTGATCACATAAGTTACCACGCCCCATACAACTAAATGATGAAAGGCCTCCATCTTAATGCCTTTGTATGCGCTATTGGCGGGCATCAACCAAATTTCTTTATCGATAATTTTAATTTGTTTGAGCGTAAATTCGCCATCTAAATAACAAACCGCAATTTTGCCATTGCTAGGCGGAATGCTTTTGTCTATGATGATTAGGTCGTCATCGCCAATACCTGCATCTTTCATTGAATGCCCTTTTACTCTGCCAAAAAAAGTAGCCGATGGGTGTTTAATCAAATGGGTATTTAAATCAATCTTGAGGTCGATAAAATCCAGTGCCGGCGAAGGAAAGCCCGCACTGATGCTGCTAGACAATAGGGGAAGGGCTAATTCGATACTGTTTTCGCATAAAATAAGCTCAACAGCGGCATGTGGAGGAGTAATAAGAGGCATAATGCTAAAAATATTAGCAATTATACAAGATTATTTATAGGATGTCAAGGGCTGTGAAGAAATAGTACTGAATATAGTTGATGTGCTAGGTGTTGATGTAAAATGGAATTTTTACAAAGCCTTTGCCACATCTAGGCCCTTAACCTTGGATAGTTTTAATATAATCGCCTGGCGTGCCACCATGAAACTTTTTAAAATTATATTGCAATTAGAGATTCTTATAAACAAAAAAACCACTCTTTTCAGAGTGGTTTTTTGTGATCCCGCTGGGACTCGAACCCAGGACCCCAACATTAAAAGTGTTATGCTCTACCAGCTGAGCTACGAAATCATTCCCTTTTTCAAGGTTTGCAAATGTACAAGTTTCTATTAAAACTGCAAATGTTAATCCCAATTATTAATCCACATTTACTTAATCTATTTAAAATCAGTAAATTTACTTATTCGGTTTTGTCTGAAATAGCGTTTTCCTTTGTATTTCGAGCAATTTCGGTGGCTCTTTTAAAGTCTTTGGTATGGCTAAACAAACACCTATAAGTATAATGTGTTTTGGCTAATACCGCGCCAACAGATTCGTGTAAGGCTCGCATTTTAGGATTAAAGTCACCCACCCATGACAACTCAATTTCTTTGTATTGATTGGTCTTCCTAATCATTTCAATACTCTTCATAATAAGAGCAGATTCTAAACCCGATTTTTGATATGCAGGTTTTACACCCATAATCACTACGCGTAAACGGTCCATTTTACCGATCATTCGGTAATAAGCAAATTTCAATTTGGCAAAGTAGTTAGTTTTGCCATTCATATATTTTATAACTTGATTGACATCTGGAATGGTAATTACAAATGCGGCAGGATTTCCATCTACATAAGCAAACCAAATAAAGCGTTCATCCATAAAAGCTTTCATCTTCTCTAAACTTTCTAGTACCGTTTGATGGCTCATAGGGCTAAAGTTTTCGTGAAATTGCCAAGCATCATTATAAATATTTTGAAAATCTTGAGAGTACTTATTCAAGTTCGAAAGCTTTAAATGTTCGAAGCTGTAACCCGGTTTTTTCGAAACCCAATCGGCAATTTTCGCAAATCTTTCGGGAAGCGGTTTATCTACATCCATGTGATTCGAAATTTGTTCGAAATACAATTTGAAACCATAGTTTTCAAATAAACTTTGGTAATAAATCGGATTATAGTTCATGCCAACTGCAGGATGCGTAAAGCCTTGCACAAGCAGGCCCCAAAAATTATCGTTCTCGCCAAAATTAATAGGTCCGTCCATTGCTTCCATGCCTCGGTCTTGCAACCAATTGCGCGCTGTATCCATTAATAGATTAGCAGCGGTCGCATCGTTAATACATTCAAAGAAACCCATGCCACCAGTGGGTTGCTCGAAGGTGTAAGCTTTTTTCTGATTGATGAAAGCAGCCACGCGGCCAATGGTTTTGTCGCCATCTTTTAAAATCCATCGGGCTGCTTCGCCATGTTGATGAAAATTATTAGTAGCAGGATTAAAAATATTGTTGATTTCGATATCGAGCGGTCGAACATAAACCGGATCGTTTTGATAAATAATTTGCACCATGTCTAAAAAAGACTGTGCCTGTGCGGTTGTTGTTACGGCAATAATATCCATCTATTTCTTTCGCTATTTTTTATCGTAAACACAAAATGAAAAAGCATATGCGTGTTTTTCGTCTGCGGGATGATCTTCTTTTGAAACCAATGTCCATTCGTCCCAATTGATAGTAGGGAAGAAGGTGTCGGCGTCAAAGTTGGCGGCTACTTTGGTTATATATAACCTATCTACTTTTGATAAGGATTGTTGGTAAATGCTTCCGCCACCAATAATATAGCAATCTGCGTTTCCAACTAATTCAATAGCGGCATTTAAAGAAGAAGTAATTTCTGCACCATTAAATTGCAAATCTTTTTGTGAACTAATGACAATATTTCTTCTGTTTGGTAAGGCTTTGCCAATAGACTCAAAAGTTTTTCGGCCCATAATTATGGCATTACCCGAAGTTACATTTTTGAAAAAGCTCAAATCTTTTGGTAAATGCCACAATAATTGGTTGTCTTTCCCAATGGCATTATTTTGATCGATGGCAACAATTAAGGCTATCATTATTTTGATTTAAAAATTAAACAGCAACCGCTGCTTTGATGTGTGGATGAGGATCATAGCCTTCAATACTAAAATCCTCAAATTTAAATTCAAAGATATCTTTAATGGCAGGATTCATTTTTAATTGTGGTAAATCTCTGAAATCTCGCGTCAATTGAAGTTTGGCTTGTTCCAAATGATTGGTATACAAATGCGCATCGCCCAAGGTATGAATAAATTCACCAACTTGTAAATCGCATACTTGCGCCACCATGTGCGTAAGTAGGGCATAAGAAGCAATGTTAAAAGGTACGCCTAAAAATATATCCGCACTGCGTTGGTATAATTGACAACTCAGCTTACCATCTGCAACATAAAATTGAAAAAAAGCATGACAAGGAGGGAGCGCCATTTGGGGGATCACGCCCACATTCCATGCACTTACAATTAAGCGGCGCGAATCGGGATTATTTTTAATCTGTTGAATAACTTGTGAAATTTGATCGATAGATTGTCCATCTGGTGCTGGCCAAGAACGCCACTGCGAACCATAAACGGGTCCTAGGTTTCCTTGTTCGTCTGCCCATTCGTTCCAAATACTCACCCCATTATCTGTTAGGTATTGAATATTGGTATCCCCTTTTAAAAACCAGATCAGCTCATGCAAAATCGATTTGAGGTGTAATTTTTTAGTAGTGAGCATTGGAAAACCATCGGCTAAATTAAATCGCATTTGATAGCCAAATACACTTACGGTACCGGTTCCAGTTCGATCTTCTTTGTGCGTGCCATGGTCTAATACATGCTGCATTAATTGGTGATATTGTTTCATGCTAAGGAATCTTCTCTTACAAAGAAAATAAATGTATTTTTACCATCCTATACTTGTGGAAAAAGAAGGATGATAAACTTTCCGAACGCTAAAATAAATATTGGGCTAAATATTACCGAAAAAAGGAGCGATGGTTATCATAACATCGAAACCATTTTTTATCCTGTTCGTTTGCACGATGCCCTCGAAGTGCTTCCAAGCGATCGGATTGCAATGGAAACTTTTGGTTTGCCAATTCCGGGCGATGCCCAACAAAATTTATGTTTAAAAGCGCTCGATTTAATCAGAGCCGATTATGCCATCAAACCAATCGCTATTCGATTATTGAAAAACATTCCCATGGGTGCAGGTTTGGGTGGTGGTTCGGCCGATGCCGCATTTTTCATCAAACTCCTCGATGCTTATTTCAATTTAAATATGTCAAAGGAACAAATGATTGCTTATTGCAATCAATTGGGTAGCGACTGCGCTTTTTTCATTGAAAATAAGCCCATGTTTGCTTCGGGTAGGGGAAATGTGTTCGAATCGCTTCCGGTTTCGTTAGAGGGGCTTAAAATCGTGCTAGTGAAGCCGGAGATTCATGTGAGCACCTCCGTGGCTTACTCGTCCGTAAAGCCGCATCAACCAGTGCAAAATTTAAAAGATTTAATCAGCTTGCCAATCGATCAATGGCAGGCAAATATTTTCAACGATTTTGAAAATGCCATTTTCCCAATATACCCCGAACTGTTAAAAATCAAAAATCAACTTTTAAGCATGGGTGCAAAATATGCGGCGATGAGTGGGAGTGGATCTACCCTTTATGGAATTTTCGAGGACTATCCTTTGGAGCTCGAAAAATCTTTCCCGGGCACGCAAATTTTTTGCTGCTAATCTTCGCTTAAAAAATCTTGGTCTTCTTGCGATAAATTTTGGGCACCGTTCATTTGAGCGGCTTCCGAATTTTCCATCGAATGGCTTGCCGATTGGCCTGTCGAATTTGCTTTGGATTTTGGCGCGATCAATAATCCGACAATAAGTCCGATTAAGAAAATAGCAAGAACCAAAACAAATTGGGTAATGGGGAAGGAGTACCACAAAAATTGGAGTGTCACATTTGTTTGATTTTGGATGGCAAATAATCCAAGAGCTGCACTTACCAAGATTAAAATTGCTGTTTTAAACTTCATGTTGGTTTTATCTTAAATTAACTTTATTTATATTTTGTAAAGTGTTGATTATTAATATTATAAATCGTTAATATTAACCTAATGCTAAAATAATTAGGAATATTTTTCATTTTATCTTTATAATTACTTTTAATAGATGTTATAAATACACTGATTTATAGTAAGTTATAAAGATTAAATAATTTGATGTTTTAGCTATTTTTTCTTCAAAATCTCCTCCTTTACGGATTAAAACAGCCTTTTTATTTTTTAATCAATTGCAATATAGGAAAATAATCAATGGAATTTTGATCCCTAAAATAGGCTATTTTTTCGAGCTGATTTTGGTAAATATATAAGTGCATTTGCTTTAATTGCCCTAGCTCATTTGCTGACAATTTAGCTTGTTTTAGCTCGCCCCCACCCCATCGGAGCGGTGCTAATGTGAATTTTAATAGTGCTTTTAAGCTATAGGAGGCCTATTTTTTATTGGCTTCTAGCTTCGATTTGATCAAAGGATAGCTAAAAACAGCTAGTAAAATGAGCGCAGCACCCTGGTAAAATCCAGTTGACATGAGCTCTTTTGAGCCAAAAATGAGGTAAGCTAGCACAATTCCATAGAGCGGTTCGAGATTTGTGGTTAGCACAACAGTATAGGCACTTAGCTCCTTCATTACTGCAACTCCTAATACATAAGCAATTGCAGTACAGACAGTTCCGAGAATAATTAAGTAAAATAAATCAGAATTCGATAATTGCATCTGAAAATGTTCCCCGCTCGGATTAAGAGACATATACGCGCTCAAAAAGGCCAATCCTCCCAACATTTCGTAGAAAGATATGCTTGCGGCTTCTATTTTTTTAACTGCTTTTTCGTTTAAAATGGTAAAAATACTCGCCATTAAAGAGGCCAATAAGCCATAAATAATGCCCAAAGTATAATTGGTTTCGAAGTGAAAAATTAAAATAATACCTACAATAATGATCAATCCAATAATTAAATCGAGCGCCGAAGTTTTTAATTTGGTATAAAATGGAGACAATAAACTAGTGAATAATGCACTCGAAGAAAGGCAAACTAAGGCGACAGATATGGTAGAAGTTTTAATAGAATGGTAAAAAAAGAACCAATGTAAAGCCACAATTCCTCCAATTCCTATTAATTTACCCAGGTCTTTTTGACCAATTTTTAAAGATTTTTTGGTCCAAATATGATAAATCAAGAGCGAAATACATGCAATAAGCATGCGATACCAGACCAATTCTAGGGCAGCAATACTAATTAATTGTCCTAAAATTGCTGTAAATCCCCATATAAAAACGGTTATATGGAGTATAAAAAGGTTCTTATTTAGGTGCAATTTTCAGTAAATAAAGTCCGTAAATACCAAATAATATGTTGGGAATCCAAACTGCAACCATGGGATGCAAGCCACCTTTAATGGCAAATGTGGTGGTAAATTGCATCAATAAAATATAGGCAAAACTACTGCCTATGCCAATCCCTAATTGTATACCAATGCCTCCTCTAACTTTTTTTGAACTCAGCGAAACCGCAATTAATATTAAGATAAATGTGGATATAGGAAGGGCATATCGGGTGTACTTTTCAATCTCATATGCGACTAAATCGGATGCGCCTTTTTTCTTTTCTTTTGCTATATAAGCATTTAATTCTGTGAGGGTTAAAGTCTTTATACTATTGTCTTTTCTAGCAAAATCTTCGGGGCTCATGGCTAAAGTAGTATCTAATAAGGCACCCCTAATGATAGACTCATTTAAGCCATTAATATAACGAATAGAGTAGTTTTGAATGCGCCAGTTTTTATGAACCGAGTCCCATGATATTTGGTCTGAAAGTAATTTATAGTACAAATTTTTGCCTTTAAATTTTTCAAGGGAAAACAAATACCCCACATTATTGATATTACTATAACTCTCTAAATAGGCATATGTGCTATCATCCAGCTGCATATGTATATTTCTTTCTTTATAGACAAACTGGTTGTTGATGTATTTATTTTCGAAATCAATCCTTACTTTATTGGCATTTGGGATGATAAAAGCATTAAATACAAAACTTACAATGGCTAAAAATAATGCCACTATAAAGTAGGGATAAAGTAACCTACGAAAACTGATGCCGCCACTCAAAATCGCAACAATTTCGGTGTTATTAGCCATTTTTGCAGTAAAAAATATAGCGGCTATAAATATCAATAATGGGCTCAACATTCCAGCATAGTAAGGAATGAAGTTGATATAATACAAGCCAATTATTTCCGAAAGTGGGGCTTTTTTAGAGATGAAATCATCTACTTTTTCGGAATAATCAAACACCACCGCAATGGCTAAAAATATAGCTAGCGTGAAGAAAAAGGTGCCTAAAAATTTCTTAATTAAATACCAATCGAGTGTTTGTAACTTCCATTTCATCCTTTACGAAGATAATTTTTTGGCTTCATATTAGCTAAATATATTACAAACGGGTGGCCATTTGTTTCACCATTTGTTCTTTCCAAGGCATAAAACTTCCTTCTATGATCTTTATTCTGGCTTCTTTAACCAACCATAAATAAAAATGAAGATTATGTAAGCTGGC
>JBILIO010000055.1:0-9690 GCA_044349915.1 Sphingobacteriales bacterium
TGCCTTAAATAGGCTTTAGAATAAGTTAAATCGGCGTACATATTACTACTAGCATCAATAGGAGAAAAGTCGTTTTTCCACTTTTCATTTTTGATGTTTATAAATCCTTCGGCTGTAAAAAGCATGCCATTTCGGGCATTTCTGGTTGGCATTACACAATCAAACATGTCAATTCCAAGGGCAATACATTCTAAAATATTGATTGGTGTACCCACGCCCATTAAGTAGCGAGGTTTGTCTTTAGGCAATATTTCGGTTACAATATCGGTCATTTCGTACATGTCCTCTGCCGGTTCACCTACCGATAAACCACCAATGGCATTGCCTTCACGCTCAAAACTGGCAATCACTTCTGCCGATTGTTTTCTTAAATCTTTATACGTACTACCCTGAATAATTGGAAACAAAGATTGTTGATAACCATATAAAGGTTCTGTTTGATCAAACTGTTGACAACATCTTTTTAACCATCGATGGGTCATTTCCATCGATTTTTTAGCATAGCGATAATCGCAAGGATAGGGCGTACATTCATCGAATGCCATAATGATATCTGCACCAATAATGCGCTGAATATCCATGACATTTTCGGGCGTAAATAAGTGTTTCGACCCGTCTATATGTGATTTAAAAGTAACGCCTTCTTCTTTTATTTTACGCACACCCGATAAAGAATATACTTGGTATCCGCCGCTATCTGTTAAAATTGGCTTATCCCAGCCATTAAATTTGTGCAATCCACCGGCTTGTTGTATGGTTTCTAAGCCAGGTCTTAAATATAAATGATAGGTATTGCCTAATATAATATCTGCCTTAATATCGTCTGCAAGTTCGCGTTGGTGCACACCTTTAACCGTTCCAGCTGTTCCAACTGGCATAAAAATGGGCGTTTGAATTGTACCATGATCGGTAATCAGTTCGCCTGCTCTTGCTTTAGATCGACTGTCGGTTTGTGTTAAATTGAATTTCATTGTTTGCAAAGATAAATTTAATTCTATAAGTAGAATCCAAAAAAAGATGCTTGTTTTTTAGCTTTTAAATGATAGTTTCGCATAGCATTTAAAATATCGCTTGTGTTAGTTTATATCGTATTTATCTCGTTTTTTGGTCTAGTAACCCTTATTCAACTTTATTATATATTAAAGTATTATTGGATATTGGCATTTAAAGCCTTACCAATTGCAAGTCAGTCAAGCCTATTGCCGGTTTCTATTATAATAGCGGCCCGCAACGAATCCGAAAATTTGCAAAAATACTTAGACAGTATTTTACAGCAAGATTATCCAAATTTCGAGGTAATTGTAGTGAACGATTGTTCTTACGATCTTTCGACTGATTTATTAAAAGGGTATAAAGAAAGATATGCACATTTAAAAGTATTAGAATTAGCAGAAGACGAACGATTCAAACATGGCAAAAAATTTGCCTTAACGCTAGGTATAAAATCTGCTCAACACGAACATTTATTATTCACAGATGCCGACTGTATGCCGGTTTCGAACCAATGGCTAAGAAATATGCAATCCTTTTTTGAAGGAAAAGAAATTGTATTAGGTTATTCTCCGTTCCAAAAATCTAAAGGATTATTAAATAGAATTGCCCGTTTTGAAAACTTTCAAACGGCATTAAATTATTTATCATTTGCTTTAAAAGGCAATACTTATATGGGAGTAGGCAGAAATTTAGCCTACGAAAAATCTTTGTTTTTTAAGCATAAAGGATTTGCATCACACATGCATTTGCAATCTGGCGACGACGATTTGTTTGTTAATCAGGCAGCAACCAAAAGCAATGTTTCGGTTTGTTTACACCCCGATAGTTTTGTTTATACGCCCGCAAAGCAAACATGGTCGGGCTATTTTATACAAAAACTCAGACATTATGGAGTTGGTTCGGAGTATAAAAAATCAAATAGAATTGCGATTACTATGCAATCTTTGTCTGGTATGCTCTTTTATATTGTTGGCATTACGTTGGCTTGTTTGAATATTATGCCAATATATGTTGCAGCAATAGCAGCCCTAAGATTATTTCCTCTAACTTTTATTTATTTTAAAGCAATGAAAAAATTGCAGGTAATAGATTTGTATTGGTCATGGATTATTCAAGATTTTCTATATTATTTATTTATTCCATTTTGGAGTTTATTGGTGTTGTTTAGTTCGAAAAAAAGATGGAATTAATTCAACGCTATTTTCCAAACTTAAGCGACTTACAATATAAGCAGCTAAAGGCTTTGGGCGAATTATATTCCGATTGGAATGCTAAAATAAATGTAATTTCGAGAAAAGACATGGAGCATTTTTACGAGCGTCATGTATTACATTCTTTAGCAATTGCAAAAGTAATTCAATTTAAACCCGAGACCCAAATATTAGATGTGGGTACGGGAGGTGGTTTTCCTGGTGTGCCTTTGGCAATATTATTTCCAGAAGTTTCTTTTCATTTAGTAGATTCTATTGGCAAGAAAATAAAGGTGGTACAAGAGGTATCGAATGCACTTGAATTAACAAACTTAAGCGCCGAACATGCCCGTGCAGAGCAGGTTTCGGGGCAATTCGATTTTGTGGTTTCTAGGGCAGTCACCCGATTGACAGAGTTTTATCCTTGGGTCCAAAATAAATTTAATAAAAAATCTTTCAACGATTTAGACAACGGAATTCTATACCTAAAAGGGGTAGACCTCATGGAAGAATTTGATCAATTAAAAAAACCATATCAATTGTTTTCTTTAAAAGACTACTACACCGAAGAATGGTTTGAAAGTAAAGGCCTGGTTTTTGTACCGCGTTTTTAATTCAACTTTTTTAACAATGCCTTGCAATCCTGCACCCTGTATGGATCATCGGGTGTAAGCATAGGTAAAGAAAGCGCCTTCTCTAAATACTTTTTAGCCTCTGTATTCTTGTTCATATAGCTTGCATTTAAAGCAGCATCATAATAATACAGGATATAATTAGATCTATTGGCAATGGCTTTGATAAAATAATTTTCGGCTTTTTCAAAAGTGCAATTCTCTGGAATACCACCAAATAGTGCTTTTGCAGCCATTACTTTAATGCTCGACATATTTGCAATTTCTCTATTTAAGCGTCCTAATACATGAAATGAAGGGGCATGTTTTGGATTGATTTTAATGGCAATTTCGGCTTCCGTTTTAATCTGTTTTGCGTACCTTAATTTTTCTTCGCTACCCGAAAGCAAACTTATTTTTCCAAGTGCTAATGCTAGATTATAGTGGTTCTCCGCGTTTTCTGTTTCTAAACTCAATGCTTTTTCTGCATATTTTTTAGCAATAGCAAAATAATTTCTTTTTTCTGTTTCTGTTTTTTTTCTTTCGCCTTCTATTGAATATAAATAAGATGCATGTTGTAAGGCAATCATATTCTCTGGATCTTTTCGAATAATATTATCAAATTTTTGAAGTGCAATGCTTTCTTTATATTGTTCTTGTAATCGAATGGCTTCGTTTAATTGTGTAGGAATATCTTGTGCAAATAAAAAGCTGTTAACCAATAGTAAAGCCAATAAGATGATTTGATTTTTTTTCATAATGCTAAATTTTGTTACAATATAAAGCATGTCTGTTTAATTTCAAAAATTTCTTTGCATAAATAAACCATCTTTTATATGGTTGTTTACAATGGCTTAAATAGGCACTTTGGCTATATGAAACCCGATTTTTACTACGAAATTGCCTTGAGTTCCCTCCCGCAAATTGGCGCAAAAACAATTCAAACTTTATTCGAACACTTTGATTCTGCAGAAGAAATACTCAAAGCAAATGCTAAAGCCTTTGAAAATATTCCTAAAATAACCCTTAGAACCATTGAATTATTAAAACAAAAACCAAATGAGGAGGCTATTTATGCCGAAATTGATTTTATTCAAAAGCATCAAATTGAGGTTTTTACTTATTCACACCCACAGTACCCCGAAAGGTTAAGAAACTGTGTTGACTCCCCATTTATAGTGTATTATAAAGGAACCGCAAATTTGGCAAAAAAGAAAGTGATAGGCATTGTAGGATCTAGAATGGCAACCGAATACGGCAAAAACTTTATTAAAAATTTAATGCAAGATATAGCACCATTTGACCCGTTAATTATAAGTGGATTAGCCTATGGCATAGATATAGCCGCTCATCAAGAAGCCCTGAACAACAACCTCGAAACCATTGGAATACTAGCCCATGGTTTAGACATGATTTATCCAAAAGCACATGTAGCCATAGCAAAGGAAATGCATTTACAAGGGGGATTACTCACAGAATATCGCTTTGGGCAAATGCCCGAAAAAGGTAATTTTCCTGCAAGAAATAGAATAATTGCAGGTTTATGTGATGCGGTTATAGTAGTAGAGGCAAGGCAAAAAGGTGGGGCCTTAATAACAGCGGATTTAGCTAATTCTTATGATCGCGAGGTATTTGCTTTGCCAGGTAGAATTTACGATACCCAAAGTATGGGTTGTAACGATTTAATAAAAACCAATGCGGCCCAATTAATTCAATCTGCTGAAGATTTGATTATCGGATTGGCTTGGGATGCCCCACAAAGCAATCGGCAAATTCAAACTAAATTATTAGCCCAATTAACAACTTTTGAACAAGAAATCATCTGTCAATTACAAGCGCAACCCCTTCAAATTGATAACCTCATGTTAGCCCTATGTTGTACTGCAGCAGAACTTTCCATTAGCCTAACAAGCTTAGAAATAAAGGGCGTTATTGCCTATTTACCTGGTAAATTTATCAGGTCATGTTATTAAATTGTGAACACGCTAATTTCTATTCAATTCTATTTGAATAAAGAGTAAATTGCACGAATTAAGCAAATAAAAAAATGAAAAGAAATTACATCATTCTTACTTTAAGTTTAATCTTAGTCTTAAGTATTTCTTCTTTTGTGCCTTCCAAAAAAATGGATTCAAGGCCAACCAATATTATTTTAATGATCGGAGATGGCATGGGTTTATCACAAATCAGTTATTCTTTATTAACTGCTACTCAAAAAATGAATTTTGAGCGTTTTAATTATATAGGTTTTAGTAGAACATCTTCTAGTAATCATAAAATTACCGATTCTGCTGCAGGTGCAACAGCGATGGCTTGTGGAAGAAAAACATTTAATGGTGCCATTGGAGTGTTTACTAATAAACAACCCATGACCACTATTTTAGAGTTGGCTGAAAAAAACGGATTGGCAACTGGTATGGTTGCAACCTGCGACATCACACACGCCACACCTGCCTCATTTATTGCGCATCAGCCTTCGCGCAATATGGTACAAGAAATTGCTAAAGATTTTTTGGCTACCGATATCGATTTATTTTTAGGCGGTGGCTTAGATAATTTCAATAAAAGAAAAGATGGCGATGACCTTACTAGACAATTACGCGTAAGAAATTATGATGTATTAACAACTTTCGCAGAACTATGGAATTACGAACCAAAAAATAAGAAAGTAGCTGGATTATTTGCCCCAAAACATTTGCCTAAAATGCAAGAAAGTAGGGGAGATTATTTACCGTTTGCTACCAATTTTGCAATTGATTATTTGAAGAAAAACAAAAAAGGATTTTTCTTAATGATAGAAGGTTCACAAATTGATTGGGGCGGACATGATAACGATGCAGAATATATTAGAAGAGAGCTCAACGATTTTGATATAGCTATTGGTAAAGCCCTTGATTTTGCGGAGTTGAATGGCAATACCTTAGTGATCGTGACAGCCGATCACGAAACTGGTGGATTTGCATTAAGCGGCAACGAAGACGATAAAACACAAGACGGCATAGAACCAAAATTTATCACTAAAAATCATACGGCTACCATGGTTCCAGTATTTGCTTATGGTCCTGGTGCAGCAAAATTTACAGGAATTTATGAGAATACAGCCATATTTGATAAAATGGTTGAACTGTTTAATTTTTCGAGGTAATTGCTTGATTAAATTCTTGTAATTCCTCCGCGTCCACAAAAACACCGCTAGTTTATTTGCGCAATTAACTTCGTAATGTCTTGTTGATTCATGCAATGGAAATGACCTTTAGGACATTTTTGAAAACCAATTTTGCTGCAAGGTCTGCAATTTAAATCAGGCACTTCGTAATGATAGGCATTGTTACTTGCATATGGACCCATGCCAAATGCGGGAATGGTATTTCCCCATAACAAATGAATTTCTTTTTGGAAAGCCGCCGCAATGTGCATCAGGCCGGTATCGTTACAAATTATTTTTTGTGCTTGTTTAACCAAAGAAGCCGATTGGTTTAAAGTGTATTTTCCACAAGCATTGTAAATGCGAGTAGGAGCTATGGTAGCTAGTTCTTCTGCTAATTCGGTATCTGTTGGGCCACCTAAAATTATTACTGCTTGTGTCAAGTTCTCGAGCAATGCAACTAGTTTTTCTTTAGGTAATCTTTTGGTGAAATGTTGCGCGCCAATAACTAAACCAATGTAGCCATTTTGAAAGGCTAGGGGCAAAGAACTCATCGCAACCTCATCATTGCTTGCAATAAAATAATCGAGGCCTTGTTGGTCTTTATTTACGCCTAATGGTTTTACACAAGCTAAATAACGATCTACAATATGTAAAGAGGACATGCGATTGATTTTTAAATTCACCAAAAGCCATTTTTGAATATTTAATTTATCGAAAGCATAAGCCTTCACGCCTAATGCTAGCTTGAGTTTTAGCGTTCTTATATTATGGTGTAAATCGATGATATAATCAAATTTTTCGGCTTTTAACTGCGCTACAATTGCTGACCAATTGGAAGGATTTAATAAATGTACTTGATCGATATGTGGATTATGCGCGAGCACTTCTTGAAAATTAGCTTTTGTAAGGTAATGCACCTCGGCACCCAGTTGTTTTTTCAATCCACGGACAACAGGTGTGGTTAACACGATATCACCTATTGAACTAAAACGAACGACTAAAACTTTCATTAAATTTTATTTTTTCTTTGTTGAAAATAATCAAAAATTGCTTCCCGCGAAAATGTATTTAAACAATTGGCTTTGCTCATGCAACCTTTACGTGCCACCGCTATTCCATAAAACATATCTAAGTAACCTTCCTTGCGATGCGCGTCGGGATTAATAGACAGCATCACACCTTTTGAAATAGCATAGTCTATGTATCGCCAATCTAAATCTAAACGCAATGGATTGGCGTTTATTTCAATCGCCACACCATTAGCCGCACAGGCATCAATTACTTTAGTATGATCAATTGGATAGCCAGCTCTTGCCAACAAAAGTCGACCAGTTGGATGACCAAGCATAGTGGTATAAGGGTTTTCGATGGCTTTCAATAATCTGGCTGTCGCTTTTGCTTCGTCCATTTTTAAATTAGAATGAATAGAAGCAACAATAAAATCAAAGGTGGATAAAATTTCTGCTGGATAATCTAAAGAACCATCCGATAAAATATCAGATTCGATTCCCGAAAAAATAGTAAATTTTTCATTGGCTGCATTGAGTTTTTTAATCTCTAATTGCTGTGCTAAAACTCGGTCGGCCTTTAATCCGTTGGCATAAAATGCCGATTGAGAATGGTCGCAAATGCCTAAATAACTATATCCTAGAGATTCGCAATATTCTGCCATTTCTTTTAGCGAATGAATGCCGTCGGAATAGGTACTGTGATTATGTAAAGAACCTTGTAAATCGCTTAGCTCAATAAGGGTAGGAATTTGCCCAAATTTAGCTTTATCAATTTCGTTTAAACCTTCTCTTAATTCGGGTGCGATATAGGGTAATTGAAAATGTTCGTAAATGGCTTGCTCGTTTTCGAATGCTATTTTTGTAAGAATTTCTGCATCAAAATTTTCAATTTTATTTAAATGATTTGTATGAGCCGTTAAGCTAAATTGTCGATTAGCAAATTGCGGTGCATCGCTAAAATAGCATAAAATAATTGTTTGATTTTCGGTGATAATTTTCCACTCTAATTCAGAAATAATTTGTAATTCGTAACCTAATTTTTCAGTTATAACTAATTGTAAATCAGATTTATTCGTAGTATTTAATAAGAATTCAATTTGATGAATAATCTCGCATTTTCTGCGCATTTCGCCAGTGCATTCGATAGTGATATCTTTGATTTCTTTTTTCAGAAATGCTTCGAATTCGTTAGCAATCATTAATGCATTTGCATATAAATTTTTACCCGTATTAGACCAGAAAAACTCAATTTGTTTTTTTACATCTTCTTGTGTTTTATAACCAAAACCTTTGGCCTCTACTAATCTATTTTCGTTACAGGCATAATATAATTCGCCTATGGTATCAATGTTTAATTCCGTCCAAATAATTCGGATTTTTTTTGGTCCTATGCCTTTAATTTGAAGCATATCTATAATGCCAGCAGGGGTGATTTGCTTTAGTGCTTCTAACTCTTCAATTACGCCTGTTTCAATAAATTCTACAATTTTACTTGCAGCACTTTTTCCTACACCATCTATTTTGGCTAAATCTTCTAAACTCTTGCTAGATAAGGGTTCTGCGTATTTACTCAGCTTAAAATTAGCGTTAGTAAAATTCTTTATTTTGAAAGGATTCTCTTCGTGCAATTCGAGTAATTGCGCAAATAGTTTAAGCGTTTTTACAATTGATTTATTATCCAAGGGAAATATTATTGAATGTTTAAGTTAACAGGTAATCTGGTTTGAATACCACTGATTGATTTGATTCTTTCGAATTCTTGGTAATAAGTAAAACCCGAACCATATTCAGATTTCAAATATTCTGTTTTTATTTTACCTGAAATACCAGTTAATATTTTTTCAATGGTATTGGTTTCCTCTGGTAAATTAATAATACGATAGTTTTTTAAATTTGCTTTTTTCGCAGCAATTTGAATGGCATCATTTAGGTTGCCTAAGCTATCTACCAAGCCATTTTTAATTGCATCTGTTCCGCTCCAAACCCTACCACCTGCTATGTTTAATACTTTATTAATAGGCATTTTTCTACCTGCTGCAACCTTTGTTGTAAAGTCGGTATAAATCTGATTTACGGAACGCTGAATAATATTTTTTTCGCTAGGACTCATCGCTCTAGTATAATCTCCTAAGTCGGCATATGCGGAAGTTTTTGTTCCATCGAAAGTAATACCTAATTTATCTTTGAAGAATTTTTCGGCATTAAATAATACCCCGAAAACGCCTATAGATCCGGTTATGGTATTGGGTTGCGCAATAATTTGATCGGCTGCGCATGCTATATAATAACCACCAGATGCGGCTACATCGCCCATCGAAGCAATCACTGGTTTTACTTTTTTGGCTAAAATTACTTCTCGCCAAATTACATCAGAAGCCAATGCGCTTCCGCCTGGTGAATTAATTCTTAGTACAATTGCTTTTACCTGCTGATCTAATCTTGCTTTTCGTATAGCTGCTGAAACCCTTTCAGAGCCTATGTTATCTTCGTTTCCATCGCCCGAAACTATTTCGCCAGCAGCATAAATAATGGCAATTTTTTCGGTAGCTGTGGAAATGCTAATTGGATTTGATTTTTGATAATCTGAAATACTCACTAAGGAAAGATCTTCCATATTTTTTTGATTTGTGGCATTTAGTAGCATCGACAAAACTTCATCTTTATATTTTAAAGCATCTACCATTTTGTATTTAAGGGCATCTTGGGCCGATTGTATTTTAAGTTCGTTAGCCATTGCA
>JBILIO010000006.1:0-23755 GCA_044349915.1 Sphingobacteriales bacterium
ATCAATACTTAAACCCTCCATCACCGGAATTAAAGTTTGCGCTGGTGTTGTTACGATACAACGAACTTTGGTATAGGCCCTTTTTAAAAAGTCCGTTTTTTCAAAAATTTCTTTTAAAGTATCATTGGCCTGGTCGTAACTAAATTCGGCTTGCATCACATACTTTTCGCGCGTATTACTATAAGCAACTGCTCTAAAGTAACTGCCATCTAATTGCAAGAATAAATGATAAGGTGTTTTTGTATCGAAATAAAAACTCTCATCTACTCGTTCTGCTTTTTCTACCTTATGTAATAATCCGTTCATTGTCACAAATGTATTATTTTATAAAGATTTGTAGAAAATTAAAATGATTTTGCTAATTTCTGCCTAAGTTTATGCCGTGAACCAGTTATTTGAACAGCTTTTTAAACACCAACCAACCGCCGATCAGGTAAATTTGTTTGGGCAAATAGATCGCTTTCTGAAATCCGAAGCGCCAAACTCGTTATTCGTACTAAAAGGTTATGCTGGAACAGGCAAAACCACTTCGATGAGTGTTTTGGTAAAGTTATTACCAAAATATCAAATGAAAGCCATTTTACTTGCCCCAACGGGTAGGGCTGCAAAAGTTTTAGGAAATTATTCTCAAAAACCAGCTTTTACCATTCACAAAAAAATATATCGGAAAAAAAGCGCGGTTGAATTTGGCAGTGGCTTTAGTCTTGCAAAAAATACACATACCGATACTTTATTTATTGTCGATGAATCATCTATGATACCTGGTGATGTGCAAGAAGGACAATACTTTGGTGCTGGCAGCTTACTCTCTGATTTAATCACTTATGTATACGAATCCGATAGTAATTGCAAAATATTATTTTTAGGAGATACTGCTCAGCTACCTCCAGTTGGCGCAAGCGAAAGCCCAGCACTTAATCCAACTTATTTACAAGATCATTTTGGTTTAAAAGTTTTTAGTGCAGAACTAAAAGAAGTATTAAGGCAAGAAAAAAAGTCGGGTATTTTAGAAAACGCAACTGCATTAAGAGAACAGCTTCTAGCCGAAAATATCAGCAAGCCAAGTATGCAGGTAAAAAATTTCAAAGACTTTTTTTATATCACCGGAGAGAAATTAGTAGATGGCATAAATTATGCCTATGATCATTTTGGAATGGACGAAACCCTTATTATTTGTAGGTCTAACAAGAATGCCAATTTATACAATCAACAAATTAGGGCCCGAATTTTATTTCGAGAAGAATTTATTTCTAGCGGTGATTTTTTAATGGTAGTAAAAAATAATTACCATTGGCTTCCCGAATCTAGCGATGGTGAATTTATTGCCAACGGAGAAATTGCAAAAGTAATTCGCATTCGAAACGAACAAGAAATGTATGGTTTGAAATTTGCTGATGCCAGTTTACAATTAGTAGATTTTCCAACGCAGCCCATCATTACTGCAAAAATTATTTTAGATACCCTAGATTCGGATAGTCCGGCGCTGAGCAATGCGCAGCAAAAACATTTATATGAACAAGTGGCCTTAGACTATTCGGACATTAAAAATAAATCGGAAAGATTAGCCAAAATTAAAACAGACCCCTATTATAATGCCTTGCAAGTTAAATTTTCTTATGCCGTTACTTGTCATAAATCTCAAGGTGGGCAATGGAAAGCAGTTTTTGTGGACCAAGGCTATTTAACAGACGAATTAGTAAACAAAGAGTTTATACGTTGGCTATATACCGCTATTACCAGAGCTTCTGAACAATTATTTTTAGTTAATTTTAATAAAGATTTTATTGTAGACCTGCCAAAAGATAATTTTTGACAAGGAAAAATAATTAACTTCGTTTGTCGTTAATACATTTTGAATTTATGCGCAACTTAAAATTCCTTTTCATTGGACTGGCCATGAGCACTGCATTTCCGCTATACGCGCAAACAGGTGGTTATGGAACGCATAAGTTTTTAACCCTACCCAATTCTGCTAGAATCACCGCCTTAGGTGGCTATTGTATCGCAAGTGTAGATGCCGATCTAAACAATGTGGCACAAAATCCTGCCTTACTCAATGCCAAAATGGACAATAGGTATGCTTTTAATACCTGTAATTATTTTGGCGATATCAGTTATGGTTATTTAGGCACGGCATTTTCTTTGAATAGGTATGGTACTTTTGGCATTGGCATTCAGTATATCGACTATGGCAATTTTGAATTAACCAACGAATACGGCGACATACTTGGTAATTTTAACGCAAAAGAAAATTCGCTCAATTTTAGTTATGCCTATACTCGACAACTTTTTAGTTATGGCGCAAGTATTAAAACCGTTTTTAGCCAATTAGCCGAATACGACGCGCGTGCCGTATTACTAGATCTTGGGGGCACCTACGCCGACACCATTAATGGATTTACGGCATCTTTTGTACTTAAAAATATTGGTGCGCAAACCAATACTTTTAGCAACGAAAGAGAAACCATGCCATTTGAAGCACAATTCGGTATTGCTAAAAAATTAGCACATGCGCCTTTTCGTTTTTCTTTAACACTGCATAACTTACAAAAATTTGATTTGACCTATTTAGATCCGAATCAAAGAACTACCCAGATTGATTTAGCTACTGGCTTACCCATTTTACAAGAATTTAGTTTTACCGATAAATTGCTACGACATGTGGCTATTGGTACCGAAATTATTTTTTCAGAAAACATACAATTTAGGGTTGGCTATAACCATCAAAAAAGAAAAGAACTTGGCCTAGAAACTCGACTTTCTACTGTTGGATTTTCTTGGGGATTTGGTCTAAAAATTAGTAAAATAAGATTCAATTATGGTAGTGCAAACAACCATTTAGCAGGCAATACCAATATGGTGAGCTTGATCGTGAATCCAAATGATTTCTTTAAGAAAAAATAAGCTTGCCCTCATTAATTTAATTAAATTTGTGGCACCATGAATCCAAATTCATTTATCAACATTGCCATTGATGGCTATTCCTCTTGCGGCAAAAGCACCATGGCTAAAGCTTTGGCAAAGGATATTGGCTTTACTTATATCGACTCCGGTGCAATGTATCGTTGCGTTACTTTGTATTTTATCACTCAAAAAATTGACCTCGATAACCTAGATGCTGTTCATCAAGCATTAAATGAAATTGAATTGGATGTGCATGAAAATCAATTTTTACTGAATGGGGAAGATGTTTCTGCAGCCATTCGCAGTATGCAAATTTCACAAATGGTAAGTAAAGTTTCAGCCATTAAAGCTGTGAGAATAAAAATGGTTGCCATTCAACAAGCTATCGGAAACACTAAAAATGTGGTGATGGATGGTCGAGACATTGGCACAACCGTATTTCCTGCCGCTCAACTAAAAATATTTATGACGGCCGATCCAGCAGTTCGTGCAAAAAGACGTTTCGACGAATTGCAGCTAAAAGGCGAAGCAGTAAGTTTAGCCGAAATTGCCGAAAACCTGAACATGCGCGATTACGAAGATACCCACCGCAGCGAAAGCCCATTAAGACAAGCCGAAGACGCAATTGTATTAGATAATACCTTTCTAAACCCAATTGAACAATTAAATTATGTCAAAGATTTACTCAGTAGCCGTCAATTAATCGCCCTATAAAGCGTTTAAAAGCAGTTTTCTTTAAAAACCTGCTTAAATGTATTTTAAATCCCTTTTTTTATCAAAAAATGCCCTATTAGGCTTGTTTGTTATTCAGATATTAATTTCTATCTTTGGCCTCCTGCAAATCACAGGAAAAAGGAGAAAAAAACTTAATGGCAAAAAAACAAATCACAGACCAAGAATTACTAGCATCTCAAGCGAATGCTGAATTCGTTAACAGAAACACTGAAGAAACAGTGATTGAATCAGAAGCTGATTCTCTATCGCTTGAAGAAATTAAATCAAATTCCATTATCCACAACAGCAATGATTTCGATTGGGATATGGACAACAAAAAACTAGGTGGTTACTCAGATGCGGAAAGAGCTAAATTAGAAGTTCTTTACACCACTACACTTAGTTCAATCAACAAAGGAGAAATCATCTCTGGAACTGTTGTATCAATGAACACAAAAGATGTTGTATTAAACATTGGATTTAAATCTGATGGTATGGTGCCACTTTCTGAATTTCGCGACACACCAGGTTTAAAACTAGGTGATGTAGTTGAAGTTTTCGTTGAAGATCAAGAAGACAAAAATGGTCAATTAATTTTATCTCGTAAAAGAGCTAAAACTCAAAGATCATGGGATAATATCAATACTGCATTAGAGAAAGACGCAATCATCAATGGTTTTGTGAAGAGCAGAACAAAAGGTGGATTAATTGTAGACATCGATGGTGTAGAAGCATTTTTACCTGGTTCACAAATTGACATCAAGCCAATTCGTGACTACGATATTTATGTTGGAAAAACCATGGAATTCAAAGTGGTTAAAATCAACCAAGAATTCCGTAACGTAGTTGTTTCTCATAAAGTATTAATCGAAGACGATTTAGAAAGTCAAAAATTTGATATCATTTCTAAATTAGAAAAAGGTCAAGTATTAGAAGGAACTGTTAAAAACATTACTGCATTCGGTGTGTTCATCGACTTAGGTGGTGTAGACGGTTTATTACATATTACAGATATTTCTTGGGGCCGCATAGAGCATCCAGAAGAAGTATTAAAATTGGATGAAAAAATCAATGTAGTAGTATTAGACTTTGACGACGAGAAAAAACGTATCGCATTAGGTTTAAAACAATTAACGCCACACCCTTGGGAATCATTAGATACCAAAATTGAAATTGGTTCTAAAGTAAAAGGTAAAATCGTTACTGTTGCAGATTACGGTGCATTCTTAGAAATCATTCCAGGAGTAGAAGGTTTAATTCACGTTTCAGAAATGTCATGGTCACAACATTTACGTTCACCACAAGAGTTCATGAAAGTAAGTGACGAAATGGAAGCTGTTATTTTAACGCTTGATCGTGATGAAAGAAAAATGTCATTAGGTATTAAACAATTAACGCCAGACCCTTGGGTAGGTGTTGCAGATCGTTACCCTGTTGGCAGCAAACAAAATGCAGTTGTGAAAAACATGACTAACTTTGGTGTGTTTGTTGAAATCGAAGAAGGTATCGATGGTTTAATCCATATCTCAGACTTATCTTGGTCTAAGAAAGTAAATCATCCTCATGAGTTTACTAAAGTTGGTGATAAATTAGATGTTGTTGTTTTAGAGGTGAATGCTGAAGAACGCAAATTAAGTTTAGGTCACAAGCAATTAGAAGAAAACCCTTGGGAAACTTTCGAAACCATTTTCACTTTAGATTCTATTCATCAAGGTACGATTGTAAAAGTAACCGATAAAGGTGCTGTTATCACATTGCCTTATGGTGTAGAAGGATTCGCTCCTACTAAACACTTAATGAAGGATGATGGCAAAATGGCTACAAACGAAGAAGTATTAGATTTCAAAATTATTGAATTCAGCAAAGATGCTAAGCGTATTGTAGTTTCACATGCTAAACTTCATGAAGAAGCTAAAGCAGAAGCAAGAGCAGAAGAAACTGATAAGAAGAAAAAAGAAGCTAAAGCAGCCTCAACCGCAGTTAAAAAAGTGAAAGATTCAGTAGAAAAAACCACTTTAGGCGATTTAGGTGTATTAGCTAACTTAAAATCTTCATTAGAAACATCTGAAAAAGGTACAAAAGCTAAAAAAGATGCTGCAACCGCAGCAGAAGCAGCAGCCGATGTAGCAACAGATGCAGCAGAATAATTAGCTTTAAAGCTATCCTAAAGCCCCTCGAAATCTCGAGGGGCTTTTTTTTGCATCATTTTTTCGTAGACATCTCCAAAAAACCTTATATTTGGCAAATCAAATTCCAAATGAAAGAAGGCATCATATTAGGAAACCCTAAGTTTGACATCACCATTCAACGCCTTTGTCATCAATTAATCGAAAATCACAACGATTTCTCCAACTCTGTTTTAATTGGATTACAACCCAGAGGAATTTATTTAGCTACAAGAATTCAAGCGCAATTACAACAATTGCTTCCTAAAAAAACCATCAATCTAGGTCAACTAGATGTGACTTTTTTTAGAGATGATTTTAGACACAGAGCCAACCCATTAGTACCCAATGCCACTCAAATTGATTTTATCATAGAAAATAAAAAAGTCATTCTAATAGACGACGTTTTATTTACAGGTAGAACCATACGCGCTGGAATGGACGCTATGCTTGCTTTTGGCAGACCCGCAAAAGTAGAATTACTGGTTTTAATAGACCGAAGATACACTAGGCACTTGCCTATAGAGCCCGACTATGTTGGCCATGCCATCGATTCTATTTCATCCGAAAAAGTAATTGTAAAATGGAAAGAAACAGAAGGAAAAGACGAAGTAGTCTTGATTTCAGAAAATAATTTAACAAACCAAAAGAAGCAAAAATAATATGCAAAATTTGAGTGTTCGCCATTTATTAGGAATCAAAGGATTAACTCAACATGATATTAAGTTAATTTTTGAAACAGCGGACAATTTCAAAACGGTGATTAACAGACCCATTAAAAAAGTTCCCTCACTCAGAGATACCACCATTGCCAATATATTTTTCGAAAACTCTACCCGCACTAAGCTTTCTTTCGAACTAGCACAAAAAAGATTATCTGCCGATGTAGTCAATTTTTCGGCTGCCTCTTCGTCGGTAAGTAAAGGAGAAACGCTGATTGATACCGTCAATAATATCTTAGCCATGAAGGTAGATATGGTAGTGATGAGGCATCCAAACCCAGGAGCAGCATTATTTTTAGCCAAACACATTCATGTGCCAATTATCAATGCTGGAGATGGCGCACACGAGCACCCAACGCAAGCCCTACTCGATGCTTTTTCTATCAGAGAAAAACTTGGAGATGTTAAAGGGAAAAAAGTAGTCATTGTTGGTGACATTATGCATTCAAGAGTTGCACTTTCAAATATACTCTGCTTAAAATTATTAGGTGCAGAAGTTAAAGTTTGCGGACCAACCACACTGATTCCAAAATACATTGAAAGCCTTGGCGTTACCGTAGAGCACGACTTACGCAAAGCACTAGCTTGGTGCGATGTAGCCAACATGCTTAGAATTCAATTAGAACGCCAAGACATTAAATATTTTCCAAGCCTAAGAGAATATACCATGATGCATGGTTTAACAAAAAGCATACTCGATTCTTTACCAAAAGAAATTGTGGTGATGCACCCAGGCCCAATTAACAGAGGTGTGGAAATTTCTAGTGATGTGGCCGATGCTAAACAATCTATTATTTTAGATCAAGTAGAAAACGGTGTCGCGATTCGAATGGCGGTACTCTATTTATTGGCTGGTCAACAAGGAGCTTAATTCTCCTTTTTCATCGATTTTTTCCTATTAAAAGGCATTTTTAAAGCTATATTCTATTATATTGCAAACTTTTAGCATATATGAAAAGAATTCAACAAATCTTATTTCTTGCGTTGTTAACTTTAACTGCAATTCCTGCTTTAGCACAATTTGCAGAAGTAAGAGGTTTTGTTTACGATAAAAAAACAGGCGAACCAATTATCTTTACTAAAGTATTTTTAGAAGGTACAACTAATGGAAATGCTAGTGATGTAAACGGATTTTATAACCTTAGCAAAATTAATCCTGGATCTTATATTTTAAGCAGCACTGGCGTTGGATTCGACACCGTAAAAATTAGAATAACCTTAAAGCCTGGAGGCAGAATAACACAAAATATTTATTTAACACAAAAATCTGTCAACATTAATACCGTTGATATTACTGCCGATAAAACAGAAAATTTAACCGAAACAAAAGTATCGGTAGCTAAAGTTACTCCAAAACAAATTAACAGAATTCCTTCTGTTGGTGGCGAACCAGATTTAGCACAATACCTTCAAATACTACCTGGCGTTGTGTTTACAGGCGATCAAGGTGGTCAATTATATATTCGTGGTGGCTCCCCTATTCAGAATAAAGTATTATTAGATGGTATGATTGTTTATAATCCATTTCACTCAATTGGATTATTTTCTGTTTTCGAAACAGATATCATTAGAAATGCAGATGTATACACTGGTGGTTTTGGTGCAGAATACGGAGGTAGAATTTCTGCAGTGATGGACGTTACTACACGCGATGGAAATAAACAAAAACTAAGCGGAAAAATTGGTAGCAATCCATTTACTAGTAAACTTTTATTAGAAGGTCCTTTGAGTAAATACGAAGAAGGTAAATCGACTTCCTCTTTTATTTTATCGGGCAGAACTTCTTACTTAGAAAACACTTCAAAAAATATTTATAGCTATGTTGATACTGCTGGCTTACCATTTAATTTTACCGATTTATACGGAAAAATTTCTTTCAATAGCACCAACGGCAGTAAACTCAACTTGTTTGGCTTTAAGTTTACCGACCAAGTAAATTACAAAACACCTGCATCTATTGGATGGAATAGCACGGGGTTTGGCGGAAGCTTTGTAGTCATTCCTGGTTCCTCTTCGGTTTTAGTAGATGGTTCTTTTGCTTATTCGGGATATGATATTAGCATGAAAGAATTAACAAGCAAGCCCCGTTTTAGTAAAATTAATGGTTTCAACGCAGGTTTAAATTTCACTTATTTTCTTGGTAAAGATGAATTGAAATATGGAATTGAAATGTTAGGTTTCCAAACCGATTTTCAATTTACCAATGCGGCTAATACCGTTATTAAACAAGAACAATTTACTTCAGAAATTGCTGCATTTACTAAATATAAATATGCCTCTAATAGACTTATTTTAGAACCAAGTATTCGCGCTCATTATTATGCTTCATTGGCCGAAATGTCTATTGAGCCTAGGTTTAGCGCAAAGTATATCATTACAGAATTTGTCAGATTTAAATTAGCATCTGGTTTCTTTAGTCAAAATTTATTAAGTGCTGGTTCGGATCGTGATATCATCAATTTGTTTTATGGATTTTTATCTGGACCAGAGGATGCACCTAAAACATTTAGAGGAAAACCGGTAACCAGCAAACTTCAAAAAGCACGTCACATTATTGCAGGTTTTGAATTTGATGTAACCAATCGATTCCAAATTAATGTGGAAGGTTACATTAAAAAGTTTGATCAGTTAACTAATATCAATCGAGATAAATTATATCCAAACACCGACGAGTATAAAGACAAGCCAGCTTATCAAAGAGAAAATTATATCATCGAAGATGGCGTAGCCAAAGGAATTGATTTTACATTTAAATACGAAAAACAAAGTCTGTATTTATGGGCTACTTATTCTTTAGGTTATGTGAGCAGGTACGATGGCATTAGAAACTACAATCCACATTACGATAGAAGACACAATGTAAATATTGTGGGCACTTATGCTTTTGGTAAAAAACACAATTGGGAGTTTGATTGTCGATGGAACTTAGGTTCGGGCTTTCCTTTTACCCAAACACAAGGCTTTTACGAGAAAATATTATTCGAAAATATTAATAGTTCTTACACCGAACAAAATGGTCAATTGGGTGTTATATATGGACAATTAAATTTAGGCCGCTTGCCTTGGTACCATCGCTTAGATATTTCTATGAAAAAGAAATGGGAGTTTAGTAAAAATAATATTTTAGAAACTACCTTGGGCGTAACAAATGTGTACGATAGAAATAATTTATTTTATTTCGATAGAATATCTTACGCAAAGAAATACCAATTGCCATTCTTGCCTAGTTTTGGTATAACTATGACTTTTTAAAAATGAAATTAATTTTCCCAATTGTATTATTAACGGTTATATTGGGATGTACATCTGTTCCATCAAAAGCAAAAAAAGTTGCTATGAATAACGAAATCGAAAATCCGCAAACAACCGACACCGCTACCTTTGGAGCTGGATGTTTTTGGTGTGTAGAAGCTATATTTCAACAAATTGAAGGTGTTGTATCGGTAAAATCTGGATACGAAGGAGGCACAAGCGCGAACCCAACTTACGAAGAAGTTTGCACCGGAGCTACCGGCCATGCAGAAGTGTGTCAACTCATTTTTGATCCAAATAAAGTAACTTACAAAACTTTATTGCAAGCATTCTGGGAAAGTCACGACCCAACAACATTAAACAAACAAGGCGGCGATGTGGGTACACAATATCGTTCGGCTATTTTTTATCATTCAGCAGAACAAAAAACAACAGCCGAATTTTATAAAGCTGAATTACAAAAATCTGGCGCTTTTGAAAATGAAATTGTTACAGAAATTGTTCCTACTGCAATTTTCTACGAAGCTGAAAAATACCATCAAAATTATTTTAACCAAAATGGCAACCAACCCTATTGCCAATTTGTGATTCGACCTAAAGTTGAAAAGTTTCAAAAAGCATTTAAAAACAAATTAAAATAAATTTAACTCGAAATATATTTATATAAATGTTGAATGGTTTGGTCTTGTTGATCAATGATGTACTTTACTAAATCGCCAATCGAAACAATGGCCGATAGCTGTTCGTTTTCCTCAATTAAAATATAACGAACCATTTTATCAGTCATTAATTGCATAGCATTTGCAATAGTATCGTTCGGAGCTAAAATAAATGGCTGTTTATTCATGATTTCTGCAACCAATACCTCTTTAGAGTTTTTACCTAACAAAACTACTTTTCTTGCATAATCACGTTCTGTAAAAAGCCCCAAAGTCTTTCCCTGCTCCATCACTACCAAAGCCCCAATATTATTATCTACCAACATTTTTAAGGCACTAAATACGTTTTCGTTGGGAGAGACATTAAAAACATGCTTGTTTTTCAATGCAATTAACTTGTTTAGATTGCTCATAGGCTCTATTTTTATAAATTAAAAGATATTTAAATATATGATTTATAGTGAATTATGCAAATGATATTCATCATTTTGCACAATAAAAATCCATATGGTTTGATTATTCGGCTAAAGGGCGTATTTTTGCAATCCTTGAAATTTTAATTTTAACATAAATCAAAAAAACCTTATGGATTTTTTACAAACCAATTTAATCTATTTTATTCCTGCATTAGGCATTATTGGCCTAATTGTAATGGCAATTAAGAGTGCATGGGTATCTAAACAAGATGCTGGCGACGCAAAAATGACCGAATTAGCTGGTTATATTGCAGATGGCGCCATGGCTTTCTTAAAAGCAGAATGGAAAGTATTAAGCATTTTTGTTGTTTTTGCAGCAGCATTATTGGCTTATTCTGGAACCATCCACGAAGTAAATGGCAAAGCCATTCATTCTAGCTGGATTATCTCAATCTCGTTTATTATCGGTGCTGTATTTTCGGCAACCGCAGGTTATATCGGTATGAAAGTAGCTACCAAAGCGAATGTTCGTACTACACAAGCTGCTCGTACTAGTTTAAAACAAGCTTTAAAAGTTTCGTTTACAGGCGGTACCGTAATGGGTTTAGGTGTTGCTGGTTTAGCTATATTAGGATTGGGAGGATTGTTTATCGCATTCTTAAGCATATTTGCTGATTTAGGCGCAAACACAGTTACCACAGCCATTGAAGTATTAACAGGTTTCTCTTTAGGAGCTGAATCGATTGCATTATTTGCCCGTGTAGGTGGTGGAATTTACACCAAAGCTGCTGATGTTGGTGCCGATTTAGTAGGTAAAGTGGAAGCTGGTATTCCAGAAGACGATGTACGTAACCCTGCAACCATTGCAGATAACGTAGGTGATAACGTAGGTGACGTAGCGGGTATGGGTGCCGATTTATTTGGTTCTTATGTAGCTACTATTTTAGCAACAATGGTTTTAGGACAAGAGATTAATGCAAGTACCGATAATTTTGGTGGCATGTCTCCTATTTTATTACCCATGGTAATTTGTGGTTTAGGTATTTTGTTTTCTATTGTTGGAACTTGGTTTGTAACAATTAAAGATGAAAAATCTAGTGTGCAAAATGCTTTAAATATTGGTAACTGGTCTTCTATGTTGTTGACTGTTGCCGCTTCTTATTTTATTGTGAATTGGATGTTACCAGAAACATTAAGCTTAAGAGGTTATGAGTTTACTAAATTAAATGTATTCTATGCAATTGTGGTTGGAACTTTAGTAGGTGCTATCATGAGTATTGTAACAGAATATTATACGGCAATGGGCAAAGCGCCTGTCATGTCTATCATTCAACAATCATCTACTGGTCATGCTACTAATATTATTGGTGGTTTATCTGTAGGTATGAAATCAACTGTTATTCCAATTTTAACATTGGCTGCTGGTATCATGGCATCTTACTATTTTGCTGGATTATATGGCGTAGCGATTGCTGCTGCCGGTATGATGGCAACTACTGCTATGCAATTAGCAATTGATGCATTTGGACCAATTGCTGACAATGCTGGTGGTATTGCAGAAATGAGCCAATTACCTCCAGAAGTTCGTGAACGTACAGACAATTTAGATGCCGTAGGTAACACAACAGCAGCTACTGGTAAAGGATTTGCAATTGCTTCTGCAGCATTAACTTCATTGGCTTTATTTGCAGCATTTGTGGGTATTGCCGGAATTGATGCCATTGATATTTACAAAGCAAATGTATTAGCTGGTTTATTTGTAGGTGGAATGATTCCATTTATTTTTTCTGCATTGTGTATTCAAGCAGTTGGTAAAGCAGCGATGGACATGGTTCAAGAAGTGCGTCGTCAGTTTAGAGAAATTCCTGGAATTATGGAATACAAAGCAAAACCAGAATACGAAAAATGTGTGGCTATTTCTACCAAAGCATCTATCCGCGAAATGATGATGCCAGGTGCTATTGCTTTGATCACTCCTATTCTTGTAGGCTTTATTTTCGGTCCTGAAGTATTAGGTGGTTTATTAGCAGGTGTAACTGTTTCTGGTGTATTGATGGGAATCTTCCAATCAAATGCTGGTGGTGCTTGGGATAATGCTAAAAAATCTTTCGAAAAAGGCGTCATGATTAATGGTGAAATGTATTACAAAAAATCAGAACCACACAAGGCATCTGTTACGGGTGATACGGTAGGTGATCCATTCAAAGATACTTCTGGACCATCGATGAATATTTTAATTAAATTAATGTCGATTGTTTCATTAGTAATCGCACCTTATATTGCTGTAGTAAATGCAGAAAGCAAGGAAATGAATTATCATGCGCATACAGAAATGTGTGCTGGTATGGATTCGGTTGATATGGGCAATTGCGATTTAACTAAATGTATGAGCATGACTCCTGAGGCATGTGCTGCTTATTGCGATAGCATGAAATGCACACCTGAACAAAAAGCAGCTTGCGTTAAAATGATAGAAGCACATAAAGGCGTCGATATGTCGGAGTGCAGTGGTAAATCCGAAGCATGTAAATCAAGTTGTGAAAAGAAATAATCATTAACAAAATAAAAAAAAGGAGCGCCCAATAGCGCTCCTTTTTTTTTAAGCTTTAGCCAACAAAATGGTATATAAGCTATGTATTTTGCTTAAAATTAATTAAGTTTGAAAATAGATCCATTCAATCTTTATGAAATATACTAAATCAATAGAGAATTTATTAAAAGAAGCCAATTCAACTGGCGAAGGTAGCCTTAAGCGAACGTTGGGTAGTTGGAACCTTATCGCATTAGGAATTGGCGCAATTATTGGCGCAGGTTTATTTGTTAGAACTGCTGCTGCTGCCGGTGAAGCCGCAGGCGCTGCCGTAACTTTATCGTTTATTGTGGCTGCCGTAGGTTGCGCATTTGCTGGTTTGTGTTATGCAGAATTTGCTGCCATGATTCCAATAGCAGGAAGCGCTTATACTTATGCTTATACCACCATGGGCGAATTGGTTGCTTGGATTATTGGTTGGGCTTTAATTATGGAATATGCACTTGGTGCGGCAACCGTTTCTATTGCATGGAGCGAATATCTAAATAAGTTATTAGGTGGTGCCATACCCTATGAATGGTCCCATTCTCCTTTCGAATCTTTAAACGGTGTGTCGGGTATTATTAATTTACCTGCGCTAGTGATTTTATTAGTATTAACCATGGTGTTAATCAAAGGCACACAAGAATCTGCTAAACTCAATGGTATCATTGTATTTATTAAAGTTGCGATCGTATTATTATTTATTGTTTTAGGTTGGCAGTTTATTAAACCTGAAAACCATACACCATTTATGATTCCAGAAGGTACTCCAGGACACGAAGGATTTTTCAAATGGGGATGGGGTGGCGTATTAGGTGGCGCAGCAATTGTGTTTTTTGCATTCATTGGTTTTGATGCGGTTTCTACTGCAGCACAAGAAGCAAAAAATCCAAAAAGAGATATGCCCATAGGTATTTTAGGTTCATTAGTTATTTGCACCATTCTTTATATTTTGTTTTCACATGTTTTAACAGGTGTTGCTAATTGGAGCGAATTTGCGGATCCAGCTAAAGGAAAAGAAGCCTCTGTTGCTTATGTTATTTCTACATACATGAGTGGTTATAGTTGGTTAGCAACTGGTGTAACCATCGCAATTTTAGCAGGATTTTCATCTGTTATTTTAGTAATGTTACTAGGACAATCTCGTGTATTTTACACCATGTCTAAAGATGGTTTATTACCAAAAGTATTTTCAGAATTACATCCAAAATACAGCACACCACACAAAAGCAATATGATCTTATTTGTTTTAGTTGGCTTATTTGCAGCATTTGTTCCAGGTAGTGTTGCCGGCGATTTAACTTCGTTCGGAACTTTATTGGCATTCGTATTGGTAAGTGCAGGCATCTGGATTTTAAGAGTAAAAAGCCCCGATTTAGAGCGACCATTTAAAACACCATTAGTGCCATTAGTACCAATTTTAGGCATCATAGTATGCGGCGGAATGATTGTTGCATTAGATTATACTACTTTAAAAGTAGCCGCATTGTGGATGATTTTAGGAATTATCATTTACTATGCATACAGTAAAAACCATAGTAAAATTCGTAATTCAGAGAAATAAATAACACGAAATTAATATTACAAAGAGCCAGTATTTTTATTTTTGAATACTGGCTTTTTTTTAATTAAAGACTATGAAAAATACAATCTTACATTATTTCAATTTCAAAGAAATCATTTCTGTTACCATGATTTTATTTGCCATTATTGATATCGTTGGTGCTATACCCATTATTATTCAATTGCGCAAAAAAGCTGGCCATATTCAATCAGAAAAAGCATCGATGGTTGCTTTAATTTTAATGATTTTATTTTTATTCTTAGGTGAGCAATTACTTGCTATTATTGGCTTAGATGTTAAATCATTTGCCATTGCTGGTTCTTTGGTTATTTTTATTATTGCACTAGAAATGGTACTGGGAGCAAATTTTTTCAAAGATGAAATTCCAGATTCTGTTTCTATTGTTCCCTTAGCTTTTCCAATCATTGCAGGCGCCGGCACCATGACTACACTATTGTCATTAAAAAGTGAATACGAAACACAAAATATCATTTTTGGAATTATTATTAATATGATTTTTGTTTATGCCGTATTAAAAAACACCTTAAGACTCGAAAAACTGCTTGGCAAAACAGGATTAAATATTCTAAGAAAAGCATTTGGTATTATCTTACTAGCCATAGCCATTAAGCTTTTCAGACACAATACAGGTTTATAATTGAATTTATTTGAAGGTTAATTTATTGTAGAAATTTTAAATTTTTAATACCTTCGTACATCATAAAAATAGTATGGGAAGAGCATTCGAATTTCGTAAAGAACGCAAAATGAAACGTTGGGGTAAAATGGCTAAAACATTTACCCGCATTGGCAAAGACATTGTAATGGCTGTAAAGGCTGGTGGCCCAAACCCCGAAACCAATGCTCGCCTTCGTGTCGTTATTCAAAATGGTAAAGGCGCAAATATGCCGAAAGACCGAATTGAGTCTGCTATTAAACGCGCTTCATCAAAAGACGAAAAAGATTACGAAGAAATTGTTTATGAAGGTTATGCGCCACATGGTGTAGCCATTTTAGTAGAAACCTCTACCGATAATATCAATAGAACGGTTGCCAATGTAAGAAGTTATTTCACGAAATTTAATGGCAGCTTAGGTACTTCTGGTTCTTTAAATTTTGTATTCGAACGTAAAGCAGTTTTTAGAATTAGTGCCGAGGGCTTAGACCCCGATGAAATGGAATTAGAATTTATCGATTACGGTGCCGAAGAAATTGAATTAGATGAAAACGAAATTATTATCTATACCGCTTTCGAAGAATTTGGAGCTATGCAAAAAGTTTTAGAAGAAAAGGGAATCAATATTATCAGTTCGGAATTACAAAGATTCCCCTTAAGTACCGTTGCCGTAACAGAAGAACAGCGTGCAGAAATCGATAAACTAATTGATAAAATGGACGAAGATGATGATGTAAACGAAGTTTACCACAATATGGCTTAATGCTTTAGGAAGCGGGCCACAAACATAGTATCTGCTTTGCTTTCGTAACCTTTAATCAATTCCATCTTTTCTAATTTTAGCGGTAAATTTGCTAAGAAATACGCAACTGCCTCTTCGTTTTCTTCTTTAAAAACAGAGCAGGTAATATAAACCAATGGGCAACCAGGTTTCAAAAATTGAACTGCATTTTCGGCAATGGTTCTTTGCAAATAAATAAATTTCTCAATTTGCGATTCATTAAATTGACTCAACATTTCTGGTGTTCTAGACCAGGTGCCCGAACCCGAACAGGGCGCATCTAAAATAATACCATCCATACTATCTTTTTCAATCGAATTAATTTCTGCTAATAAATCAATCTCTCTGCGTCGAAATTGCGTAATGCCTGCTTGCTTAAACCTAACTTCAAGATTCAGTAAACTAGAAGCCCTATTATCGGAAGCTAAAATATAAACACTAGGCTCTAAAGCGTGTAACAATAAGCTTTTGCCGCCACTAGCTGCGCAACAATCCCACCACATTTGTTTTGGCTTTGGTTGAAAATAATTGGCCGTGTATTGCGATGATTGATCTTGTACTTCGAACAAATATTCGGTATTTAATAATTTTGCAGCATTGGGCAATCGATAACAAAATTCCTTTTTTTGAAATGGAATTTGTGCTTCGTTTAAATAGACTTCTAATTTTTGCTCCGCTCCTTTGATAGCCCTAATAAATAAATCGGGTTGTATTAATTGTGAACTGATAAAAAGTGATTGATCAATCGAACTAGAAAGATGTGCAGTAAAAGGAAAAATATCTTTTAAATTAAATTCGGGAAATACCGAAGTTAAATAAGCCGCCTTTTCTGTTAAACTAGCTGTAATAAGTTCTTGATAAGCAGGCTTAAAATAAGCGAGCATGTCGTCTGGCGAATTGGAAGTTAAGAACAAAGCGACAAAAAGCCTTTCGTCTGATTTAAGGCCCGCTAAGCAATTGCCTAATCTAAAATAGGAATATATTGCTTTTGATAAATTTTTTCGATCTCGGGAGCCCATTTGCTTGTTACGCTTGAAATATTCGGGCAAATATTTAGTAACAGGTCGATCTTTCGGAAATTCAGTTAAAAAAGCATTAAAAATTCGTAGTCTATTTTCAACTATCATTTGATGGGGTATAAATCATTTTCGCAGTATTGCAAAATATGAATGGCATTATTTTTTAAACCTAATCCGTTTTGATTTTGTAAATTAAATTTACTAGCCAAACCTTCATATTGTGGCAAAGGATTTTGCGCTTTTATATTTTTGAGCATTGGCAATAAATACATCGCTTGATCGAAGCCTTTAAAAGCCATCTCCTGTGGTTCTGTAAAAAAAGTATCTCTAAATTTTGACACAAAATTTCCGACAAATGGATTGGTATAATCTACAAAATAAGCAGTGGTTACAATTACCTTATACTTTTGCAGCAATGCAGGTTCTATGGTTTGAAAATCGATCCATTTAGGATGCACCAGTAAAGTGATTGCATAATTATTCTTATACTCTTCGAGCTGTTTGAATAAAGTAATCGCAAATGCTTGATCTGCATTGGGCACCAAAATATAATTTTCTTCGTATTTAGATAAATTTGCTTCAATGGTTTTTAAACCCGCTTTAGCCACAATGATTTCTTTTTTATTAATGCCCTTAAGCATCGAATCTATTACTGTTGAGAAAGTCTTCGAATACCTCGATTCTGCTAATAATCCACTCCTAACGACCAAATATTTTTTTAACTGCAAATGATTTACAGCAAATATGGCCATTTGCATCGCATGCGATTCTAAAGTATTATTTAACATGATTATGTTTTTGTTTTTTAAAACATCAACAGGTAATGGAGAAATTGGAGAAATTATTTTTTTATTATTTTTTTTCGAAAAAGCATTAATAACCGCTAATTCCTTAGGGTAAAATGGACCGAAAATTAAATCTGCATTTTGTAAGGCATTGGTTTTACAAATATTTTCAATGGCCAATGAATCGTTTTCTGTATCAAATAAATTTAGCGTTGTTCCATAACCCAAGCTGGCTAAGGAATCTAGCCCTAATTTAAATCCTCGGTAATAATCAATTGCAAAATTGGCATTATCAAAATCTTTTTGCAGCAAGTTTGCCGCAGGATCTATTTGTTGAAATTGAAAGGGTAATAACAAAGCAATGTTTGCTTTATTTTTTTCATAGTTGTTTTGCTCCGACTGCGCATGAGCAGTAGAAAAAAAACATAGCCATAAAATGACTACATATATGTGTTTATTCCCATTCAATGGTTGCAGGGGGTTTAGAACTTATATCATAAACCACACGATTAACGCCTTTTACTTGATTGATGATATCGTTCGAAATTTTTGCTAATAAATCATAAGGGATAGGCGACCAATCTGCCGTCATTCCATCAACAGACTCAACGGCTCTTAAGGCAACTACGTGTTCGTAAGTTCTTTCATCGCCCATTACACCAACCGATTGAACTGGTAAAAAGATAGCACCTGCTTGCCAAATTTTATCGTACCAACCTGCATTTTTTAAATGATTAATATAAATATAATCTGCTTGTTGTAAGATGTCAATTTTTTCTTTAGTGACTTCTCCTAAAATTCGAATGCCTAAGCCAGGCCCAGGAAAAGGATGTCTATTTAAAATTTTATCGTCTATGGTCAAAGCTCTTCCCACTCTTCGCACTTCGTCTTTAAATAAAGTATTCAAGGGTTCTACTACTTTTAATTTCATGAAGTCGGGTAAGCCGCCTACATTATGATGCGATTTAATTGTTGCCGAAGGCCCTTTAACCGATACCGATTCAATTACATCGGGATAAATAGTACCTTGTCCCAACCATTTAACATTTTCAATTAAATGTGATTCTGTATCAAAAACATCGATGAAAACTTTTCCAATGGCTTTTCTTTTTTGCTCCGGATCCGTTAATCCTTTGAGCTCAGCATAAAATAATTCTTTTGCATCAACTCCTTTTACATTTAAGCCCATGTGCTCATAAGAAGCCAATACTTCTTGGTATTCGTTTTTGCGAAGTAATCCATTATCAACAAAAATACAATGCAAGTTTTTACCAATAGCTTTATGTAATAATATAGCGGCTACTGATGAATCTACTCCACCCGATAAACCAAGTACTACTTGGTCATTTCCTAGTTGAGCTTGTAAGGTAGCAATAGTGGTTTCTATAAAAGCATCTGGTGTCCAATCTTGTGAGCAAGCACATATGTCCACTAAAAAATTTTGTAATAATTGTTTACCGTCTGAAGAATGCGTTACTTCTGGATGAAATTGAATGCCATAAATATTTGTTTCGCTCACATGAAATGCGGCAATTTTAACAGCATCTGTACTGGCAATAATTTCAAAATTTGCAGGTATCTCCGAAATGGTATCGCCATGCGACATCCACACTTGAGATTGTAAAGGAATACCTTTCATTAATTTATTACTAGACTGCAGCTCGTGTATATTTGCACGACCATATTCTCTAATTTTAGAAGGCATTACCTGACCACCCGATTGTTGTGCGATTAATTGAGCACCGTAACAAATACCTAAGACCGGGAATTTTGCTGCGATAGCCTGAAAGTCGACATTAGGCGCTTGCGCTTCTCGAACAGAATGTGGGCTTCCCGAAAGGATTACTCCTTTTACTGATTCGTCTAAAACTGGAACATGGTGAAATGGATGTATTTCACAATAAACATTTAGTTCTCTAACTCTACGCGCAATTAATTGGGTGTATTGTGAACCAAAATCAAGAATGATAATTTTCTCCTGCATGCGCAAATATACATTTTCGAAATGAAATTTGGGATTGCAAATACAAGGAAATTTGATTTTTTTATATCACTTCGTCAAGCTGATATTGAACGGTTTCTACCCCAAATTTGCGTAAAAATGCGACCCCTTCATCGACGGCTAAACCTTTATATTGGGCATAAGAAGAATGGAAATAAACTTTTTTAATGCCCGACTGAAAAATCAATCTGGCACAACTAATACAAGGTGAAAGTGTACAATATAAGGTGGTTCCTTCTAATTGCGAACCATTTTTTGCAGCATATAAAATGGCATTTTCTTCGGCATGTAAAGCCAGCGAGCAACTGCCTTTGGTATCTCTTGGACAGCCTTCTATTGGAAATTCTTCGTCGCAATTATGGGTGCCAGCAGGTGGACCATTATAGCCAATCGATATAATGCGCGTATCTTTAGTTAATACCGCCCCTACTTGCGCTTTTACACAATGAGATCGCTTTGCCAAATCGAGGGCTAAGTTCATGAATATCTGATCGAATGCTGGACGAGTTTTCATAAGGATATAAGGGCAAGTTTAAGAAAACTCTCCTGAATTTGCTACAAATAATAAATTATTTACATATTAAATGGGCTAATAATTCGGTATTCTTAATTATTTTCACAAATTTACAAGACAATACTTCATAAATGATACAATTATTATTAGGTGCAATTGGTGCAGGACTGCTTATGACAATTATGACAGGGCCGGCCTTTTTTTCGCTGATAAGAACTAGTATTCAAAAAGGATTTCTAGCAGGTGCCGTTTTTGCCATAGGCGTTTTTTCGGCCGACTTAATATTTGTCAGTATAACTTTATTGGGCGCTAAACTTTTATCGGTTGCGCAAACTTATCAAAACTATATAGCTATTATTGGCAGTGTGTTTTTAGGAATTATTGGCTATAGATATTTCAGCAAACCAGCCGGCCTCATCGAAGAAAAAGGCAAAGAAATTACCTTAAGTAAATTGAAGTTTTTTGCGTATTATTTCAAAGGGCTCTTGATGAATTTATTGAACCCTGGCATGTTATTTTATTGGATTGGATTAGTGAGTTACCTCAGCACGAGTGCTACTTATAGCCAAGATGAAATAAAAATATTTTTGATTACTTGTATGGGAACGGTATTAAGTACCGATATTATTAAAGCGTATTTTGCTGCAAAAATGCGTCATCTTTTTAATCCAAAAGTAATTCATTTAATGAATAGAATTGTGGGCATTGCACTTATGATTTTTGCATTTGCAATTATTGCCAAATTATTTCTATTAGTCGCTTAATTAATAAGCACGCTTATTACTTCCTTCTATAAAGTTTATAAAAGCATTATTCACAACTTTCATGCCGCCTGGTGTTGGAAAATCACCAGAAAAATACCAATCTCCAGTATGTCCCGGGCAAGCCATGTGTAAATCTTCTATGCTTTGGAAAATTACTTCTATTTCAGCATGTATATCTTTAGGTCGAACAATTTCTGCTATTTTTTGAGAGATTTCTTCTGGGCTAAATGGCTTGTATATTTCTTTAACAAAATTCTTAATTTGATCACTCGGTAATTTTACTTGTGATTTACAATTTTCATACACTTGTTGAATCAATTGATCCATTCCTCTTTCTTTTAACAAGGCAATAGTTGCAGAAAAGGCAACAAACTCGCCCATTCTAGACATATCAATTCCGTAGCAATCTGGGTACCTAATTTGAGGAGCCGAAGAAACAATAATTATTTTTTTAGGACCTAATCGATCTAAAATTCTTAAGATACTTTGCTTTAAAGTAGTTCCTCTTACAATAGAATCGTCTAATACTACCAGTGTGTCTACTCCTTTTTTTACGACTCCATAAGTGGTGTCATAAATATGCGCGACCATATCTTGACGGTCTTCGTCTTGGGTAATAAAGGTGCGCAACTTGGCATCTTTCAAAGTAATTTTTTCGACACGAGGTGCCATACTCAATAATTTTTCGAGCGACTCGTTTGATAAATCTTTTTGAAAATTTAATATTTTTTCTTTTTGATATTTTCTGACATGCTTATGCAAGCCTTCTACCATTCCATAAAAAGCAACTTCTGCCGTATTAGGAATATAAGAAAATACCGTATTGGTTAAATCGTTGTCGATGGCAGCTAAAATTTTGGGTACCAACATGCGGCCCAATTGTTTACGCTCCATATAAATACCTGCATCGTTACCGCGCGAAAAATAAATACGTTCAAAAGAACAAGCTTTTCTTTCGGCTGGTTCTATAAATTGATGTTCCGAAACCAATCCGCTTTTTTTAATAATTAAAGCATGACCTGGTTGAATTTCTTTAATTGATTCTAAAGGCACATTAAATGCTGTTTGAATGGCTGGTCTTTCTGAAGTAACCACCACCACTTCTTCGTCTTCATAATAAAATGCTGGACGAATTCCCGATGGATCACGCATCACAAACGCATCGCCATGCCCAACCATTCCACAAATGGTATATCCACCATCCCAACTCTTAGCAGAGCGCGTAAGGATAGAAGGCACATCAATATTTTCTTCTATTAACTTAGTGATTTCAATATTACTGTATCCTAAAGTTTTATAATGATCAAAAAGACGTTGGTTATCGTCGTCTAAAAAATGTCCAATTTTTTCTAATACGGTAATGGTATCTGCTTTTTCTTTAGGATGCTGACCTAATTCGTAGAGTTGATTCAATAACTCATCTACATTGGTCATGTTAAAATTACCTGCTATAATTAAGTTTCTGGTAATCCAATTATTTTGTCTTAAAAAGGGATGACAGTTTTCAATGTTATTATTCCCGAACGTACCATATCTTAAATGACCCAATAATAACTCTCCTATATAAGGCGCATTAGATTTAAGCCATTCTGTGTTTTGATAATCAATAGGATTTTTTTCTTCTATTTCAATTAACCGGTTCTGGACATGTTCGAAAATTTCTGCTACCGAATTTTTAGAAGTAGAACGATGCCTACTAATGTAACGATCGCCGGGCGAAGTGTTGAGTTTGATAGTTGCAATTCCGGCGCCATCTTGACCCCGATTTTGCTGTTTAGACATCAATAAAAATAATTTGTTGAGGCCATAAGTAGCCGAACCATATTTTTGCTGATAAAATGCTAAAGGTTTTTTTAATCTGATCAGTGCAATTCCGCACTCATGCTTGATACTATCGCTCATCGTTGCTAGCTAAGACGCAAATATAAACATTTCTCGCTTTTTTCAAGCCGACTTTTTAGAAAAAAAATGTGGAATTTTATGTTAAAGCAACAATTTTAAGCAATAATGCTTTGCATATAACTGATGATATTAGAGGGTAAAATTCCGAAATAAATAATGGCCACAATCAAAGGCAACACCAAAAAATATAAAATACTTTGTTCTTCTTTATTCACCTTAACCCAAGTAGCTTCTCGCATAAACATGTTTCGAATGATAGTAAAATAATAAAATAAAGAAACGATAGAAGCAATTGCAGCAGTAAAGATGGTGATTAAAATAGCTGGATTAGCAGAAGCGACATA
>JBILIO010000111.1:0-6450 GCA_044349915.1 Sphingobacteriales bacterium
GGCTAGGTCGTCGACTATAACCAAGATATTTTCGATGGGAATTTTTAATTGCTGCATCCAATAAGTGAGCGCCTTGCCACTTAAATTCATGAAGGTAGTTGGCTTGATTAAAAAAACATGGTGACCCCGGGTATTGAATTGCGTAATAGCCGCATGACGATCTGTGGTAAAGCTCAAGGCGTGCTTTTTTGCAAATTCGTCGAGTACCATAAAGCCAATGTTGTGACGAGTACCTGCGTATTCTGCCCCAATATTTCCAAGTCCAATGATGAGAAAATTCATGGACCAAAAGTAGCAAAAAATTAATAAATTAATAGGCTCCGAAAACAAGAAAGGCCGCAAAATGCGGCCTTTCCTCTATTCAAATTTTAAATTATTTTTTTACATCTTTCGCCTCAGCTGCAGCAGCCTCACGAAGTGCTCTTGAAGTTTCAACAGAAACAATTGAATTTGCTTTTGCATCTAAAATTTCAAGGTTTGATAAAGTAATTTCGCTTACACGAATGTTTTTCCCAATTTCTAATGTGTCGATACTAACTTCGATAGCATCTAACATATTTTTAGGAAAGCCTTTTACTTTTAATTTTTTGATTTTTTGAATCAATTTACCACCTAATTTAACACCTGGCGAGTAGCCTGTAAATTTAACAGGAACTAACATGGTAACTTCTTTGTCCTCAAATAATTGAAGAAAGTCTAAATGGATAATTAAATCGGTAAGTGGGTGAAATTGAATGTCTTGCATGATTGCTTGCACCTTTTTTCCGTCTACGTTTAAGTCTACGAAATATACATCTGGTGTGTACACTAAGTGTTTCAAGTCTGCTTCGAATACCGAGAAATGCAATTGCTCTTTACCACCGTATAATACACATGGTACTTTGCCTTCGTAACGAAGTTCTTTGGCATCTCTTTTCCCTACGCTCTGGCGTAATGAGCCGCTAATGGAGATTGTTTTCATTTTGTTTTTATTTATTTGGTTTAATTAATACACTTTAAATAGATCGCTGATTGATCCATGTTCATTTACATTCGCAATTGCCTTACTGAACAATTCGGCAACCGATAATACTTTTATTTTTGAACTTTCGCGTTTCAAAGGTATGGTATCACAAACAATTAATTCTTCTAAAACAGAATTTTCGATGTTTTCGTAAGCCTTACCACTTAAAACAGCATGGGTACAAACCGCTCTAACACTTCTAGCGCCTTTATCCATGATTAATTTAGCCGCTTTGGTTAAGGTTCCTGCTGTGTCAATAATATCATCTACCAATACAATATCTAATCCTTCTACTTCTCCGATGATATTCATCGACTCAATTTCGTTGGCTCTTTTTCTTGTCTTATCGCAAATAACAACTTCTACATTTAAAGACTTTGCAAAGGTTCTAGCACGGCTAGTTCCGCCCATGTCTGGAGATGCTATGGTTAAATTTGGCAAGTTCAAGCTTTTAATATAGGGAACAAAAATAACCGATGCGTCTAAGTGATCTACCGGAATATCGAAAAATCCTTGTATTTGAGCTGCGTGTAAGTCCATGGTCATGACCCTGTGCGCACCAGCAACGGTTAACATATTTGCGACCAATCTTGAACCAATAGAAACCCTTGGTTTGTCTTTACGGTCTTGGCGAGCCAAACCGAAATAAGGAATTACTGCAATTATATAATGTGCAGATGCCCTTTTAGCCGCATCTATCATTAATAAAAGCTCCATCAAATTATCTGATGGGGCAAAAGTTGATTGAATTAAAAAGAGATCACAACCTCGAATCGACTCGTTAAATGAAGGTTGAATTTCGCCATCACTGAACTTGCTAAGGGTTAAATCACCTAGGGGTGTACCATTTGCAATTGCAATATTTTGGGCTAAGTCTGCGGAAGCAGAACCTGCAAAAAGCTTGATTTGATTGAATTGTTGTGGCATAATCTTGTTTAAAAAAAGGGTTGCGTTTCTTTTTTGCTGCGCAACCCTTTTAATACTTGTTGTCCGACTAGGGCTCGAACCTAGACTCTTCTGGACCAA
Source organism: Sphingobacteriales bacterium (assembly GCA_044349915.1). GTDB lineage: Bacteria > Bacteroidota > Bacteroidia > Sphingobacteriales > Sphingobacteriaceae > CAIKLP01. The sequence continues at coordinate 2,030 of JBILIO010000111.1, forward strand.
AACCAGACGTGTTGCCAGTTACACTATCGGACAATCTTTGCAAATAGCTTTTATTTGCGGTTTGCAAATGTAGAAAAGTTGCGTTGAAGGTGCAAGTCTAATTGAAAATATTTTTTTAATCGACAAAAAAAGGCTTTACAATTCAAAAAAATAACATCCATGAAAATAAATTACTATTTTCGACGCTAATAAATAACAATCAATAGACATCAGTAAAATTCTATATGTTCAACTTTAAACAATTAAACAATGTATTTGGATGGCTCGTATTTGCCATCGCTACCATTACTTACGCGCTCACTATGGAGACCACCGCAAGTTATTGGGATTGCGGAGAATTTATTTCTGCTGCCTATAAGTTGCAAGTTGTGCATCCACCCGGAGCACCTATGTTTTTATTATTAGAAAGATTATTTGCGATGCTTGCTGGAAGCAACATATCGAATGTCGCTTTCTTTACCAATTTAGGTTCTGGATTGTCTAGTTCGTTTACTATTTTATTTTTATTCTGGTCGATCACTTTGCTGGCATCAAAATTAGTAGATGAAAACAAAGACAATTATTCTTTAACTAGTAAAATTTTAATTATTGGTTCGGGTGTTGTTGGTGCATTAGCTTATACATTCTCCGATACTTTTTGGTTTTCTGCAGTAGAAACAGAAGTTTATGCGATGTCATCGTTGTGTACCGCTGTTGTATTTTGGGCAATTTTAAAATGGGAAAACATTGCAGACGAAAAATATGCTGATCGTTGGATCGTATTGATTTCGTTGATTGTTGGACTTTCGATTGGTGTGCATTTACTAAACTTATTAGCTATTCCTGCTATTGCATTTGTATATTATTTCAAACGCTTTAAAACCAGTACAAAAGGAATTATTTATACAGCCGTTGCATCGATTGCAATTTTAGGATTTATACAATTCGGTATTATTCCTGGTGTAATTTCTATTGCAGCAAAATTTGATTTACTATTTGTAAATAGTTTTGGGATGCCGTTTTGGAGTGGCGCAATGGTTTGGTTTGTGTTATTAATTGCCGGCATTGTTTGGGCAACACAATACAGTATTCGAAAAGCAAATGTTGTTTTACATACCGCTATGATGTGCTTCACCGCTGTATTAATTGGCTATTCTTCTTATACGATGATTCCAATTAGAGCGAAAGCAGATCCTAATATTAACATGTATGCAAATGATAATATTTTTAATTTATTGTCTTACATTAATCGTGAACAATATGGCGAAACACCTTTATTAACTGGTCAGTTTTTTACGGCTAAACTTTCTGATGAAAAAGAAGGTGCGATGCAATATCAAAAATCAGAAGATAAATATGTAGAAACTGTTCGCAAAACGGTTCCTATTTGGGAAGCAGCACAGTCGGGATTTTTTCCGCGCATGTGGAGTAACCAAGCAAACCATATTCAGTTTTATCAATCTTGGGCTAAATTAAAATCGACGACTAAAAAACCAAGTTTCTCTGAAAACATGGGCTTCTTTATTAGTTACCAAATGGGGCATATGTATTGGAGATACTTTATGTGGAACTTTACTGGTCGTCAGAACGATATACAAGGACATGGTAACATGACCGATGGTAATTGGATTAGTGGTATCAAAGCTTTAGACGAATACCGCTTAGGGCCGCAAACAAATTTGCCAAAATACTTGGCAGAAAATACTTCAAGAAATGAACTTTACTTTTTACCCTTAATTTTAGGAGTAATTGGAATGGTATTTCATTTCAACAAAAATAAAAAAGGTGCAACACCCGTTGGACTTTTATTTTTCTTCACAGGATTAGCTATTGTTATTTACTTAAATCAATATCCTTACCAACCGCGTGAGCGTGACTACGCTTATGTAGGTTCGTTTTATGCTTTTGCTATTTGGATTGGTTTAGGTGTAATGGGTTTATACGAATTGGTTCGTAAATCTTGGAATGGCCCAGTGGCTGCTTTTGCTTTAACTACTATTAGTTTATTAGCAGTGCCAGTAATTATGGCTAATGCAGAATGGGATGATCACGATCGTTCGAACAGATCGGTAGTAAAAGATTTTGCAGCAGATTATTTAAATAGTTGCGCGCCGAATGCTATTTTATTTACCATGGGCGATAACGAAACTTATCCATTATGGTATGCACAAGAAGTAGAAGGTATTCGTACCGACATTCGTGTGGTTAACTTAAGTTTATTAGGCATGGATTGGTATATCAATCAAATGAAGAAAAATACTTTAGAAGGCCAAGGCGTTCCATTTACTTTAAGTGCCGATAAATACACGCAAGGAACTAGAGATTATATTCCTTACTATGATATGAAAATCAATGGCCCAGCCGATGTAAGAGAAGTGGTTAATTTTGTAACTAGCACCAACGAGCAAGCATTAATGCAAACACGTGCTGGTAAATCTATCAATGTTTTACCTACGCGCATGCTGAGAATTAAAGTAGATAAAAACGCAGTGATTAAGTCTGGTGTTGTATCTGCGGCAGATCAAAATCAAATTGCAGAATACATTGATTTCAATTTAAGCAAAGATGGTTTAGTGAAAAACGATTTATTGGTATTGGATTTATTAGCCAATAATAATTGGTCGAGACCGATTTATTTTGCAGCAACCATGGGCCAAGATAATTATTATGGCTTGAACGATTATTTACAATTAGAAGGTTTAGCATTACGATTGATTCCTATTAAATCTCCTAGAAACCCATACGGTACTGCAGGAAAAGTGAATAGTAAAATCATGTATGATAACATGGTAAATAAATTTAAATGGGGTAATATGGGCGGCGATAAAGTATTTATCGATCCTGAAACTGCGAGAATGACTTATAGTTTCAGAATTCAATTCTTCCAATTATGCGATGTATTATTGAACGAAGGCAAAAAAGATTCTTGTGCAAAAGCCTTAGATTTATTAATGAGCGTATTGCCGAAACAAGGCATTCCATTGCAATACAAGACTTTTGATTTCCGTTTTGTAGACCAGTATTTCCGTTGTGGAAAAACCGAAAAAGCTAAAGCTTTAGCTGCTAATATTCAAGGTGAAATTGCACAGAACTTAGATTACTACAAGCAATTTAATGGTAAGAAATCGAGCATGTATACCGAAGAAGTACAACAAGGAATTGCTGTATTAAACGAGTTAGCTAGAATTTGTAGAGATAATAATCAAGCAAAAATTTCGGACGATATTTCGAAAGCTACCGCCGATTATCAAAAAGATTTCTCTTTTATTTTTGCAGAAGGCACTAACTAAAATAAATTGATTAAATAAAAAAGCCCGCTGAAATTCAGCGGGCTTTTTTATTTAACGAATGTGCGCTCATCTTCGCGCTGGCAGAGCAAGTCGCCTTCGGCTGTTACTCTTGTACCACGCCCATTGCACAGAATTTAGCAATGCGCTCATCTACTCTTTTTTGAGGATCCATTTTTCCTAAAATGGCTAAGTCTTCGATAATTTTATTTTTAATGGTCTCTGCCATTTGCGCAGGATTATGATGTGCCCCGCCAATTGGTTCTGGAATAATACCATCTACTAATTTATTTTCGAACATGTCTTCTGCAGTTAACTTTAAAGCTTCTGCAGCACGCTCTTTATAATCCCAACTTCTCCATAAAATAGAAGAACAAGATTCTGGAGAAATTACAGAATACCAAGTATACTGCAACATATAAACTCTGTCGCCAATGCCAATGCCTAATGCTCCGCCCGATGCGCCTTCTCCAATAATAAAACACATAACCGGTACTTTTAAAACAGACATTTCTAATAGGTTTCTTGCAATGGCTTCGCCTTGGCCACGTTCCTCTGCTTCTAAGCCTGGATAAGCACCTGGTGTATCAATTAAGGTTACAATTGGCTTATTAAACTTTTCGGCTAATTTCATTAAACGCAAAGCTTTTCTGTAACCTTCTGGATTAGCCATTCCAAAATTTCTGTATTGACGCAATTTTGTATTCGCACCTTTTTGATGACCGATAAACATTACAGTTTGACCATTCAAAGTACCAAAACCACCTACAATGGCTTTGTCATCTTTTACTGTTCTATCACCATGCATTTCAATAAAATCATCGCAAATAGATTCGATGTATTGCAGTGTATACGGGCGTTCTGGATGTCTAGAGATTTGAACTTTTTGCCAACCATTTAAGTTTTCAAAAATTTCTTTTCTAGTTTTTTCAATTTTATGATTGATTTCTTTCAAAGTTGCCGATACATCTACTTTAGATTTCTCTGCTACTTGTTTTACCTTTTCCCTTTGCTCAATTAAATCTGCAATAGGCTTTTCAAAATCAAAAGAAGTACTATCCATAATTCATGTATTTAAAGGGTGAAATTACCAATTTTAAATGGAGCTATAAAAAACCAATGATTAAATTAGCAAATTAAACACCTAAGTATTTG